>JBOGLL010000379.1:0-12410 GCA_050746065.1 Terriglobales bacterium
CTCACCGCCGTGGTCACCGCCCTGCTGTTTCTGCTGGCCCTGTTCTTTTCTCCTTTCGTGGCGGTTATCCCACCCCAGGCCTACGGCCCAGCGCTGATCATCGTCGGCCTGCTTATGATCGAGCCCATCACCCGCATCAACTTCCAGAACCTCAGCGAAGTCATCCCCGCCTTCGCGGTGATCGTCCTGATGAGCTTCACCTACAACATCGGCATCGGCATCACCGCGGGCTTCGTGCTGTATCCGTTCTGCAAGGTGGCCGGGGGACGCGTGCGTGAGGTGAAACCGGGACTTTGGGTGCTGTGCGGGCTTTCGCTGCTGTTTTATGTGTTCTATCCCTACAAGTAGAGGTCCCAGGCTTACAATGTTCGGTGTAGCGCTCTCTTTGGATCATCCGACCGGCGTCCCTATGCGACCGACATGAAAGGAACAACATCTATATGCCGAAAGCATTTACTGTGAAGTATGTGTGTGTCCTGGCCTGCGTCCTGGCGCTGGCCACGCCGCTCCTGGCGCAGAAGCTGAAAGTGGGCGAAGTCAGGGGCTATCGTTCGGAGACTCCGCATCCCTACCCGCAGGGCAACGCCTCTCGCCCGGCAGTGTGGGAAGAACACGTGACCTCGGCGGGAGCCACGTTTCTACGCGTGCACTTCGTCGGATTGCACTTGGCCGACGGCGACTACCTCACTGTTTCCAGCCCCGACGGTGCGCAGAGTTGGACCTACGCGGGCCGCGGACCTCACGGCAACGGCGATGTGTGGGCCTTTGCCATTGACGGCGACGAAGCCATCGTGCGCATCCACGGCGGCACCCGTGCCGGCCACGGCTACCAGATCGATGCCGTCGGCCACGGCACCGTGGAGATCAACGCGCGCGGCGGACCTTTCGCTCCCACTCCGGAAGTGGTCTGTGGCACCGACGGCCGTGAGCACATCGCCTGCTACATCGGCAATGACCCCGAAGGACAAAAGATCGATGCCAACCAGCGGGCGGTAGCTCGGCTGCAGTGGGTATCAGGCGCGTTCCTCTTTGCCTGCACCGGCTCACTGGTGCGCGGCAACGGCATCGACAACATGTTGATGACCAACAACCACTGCATCAATACGCAGGGCGAAACCAGCGCCCTGCAGGCCACATTCAACTTTCAGAAGTCGGCGTGCAACGGCGCCGGGGACGAACCCACCACCGACTACGCTGGAGGCACGTTCTTGAAGGCCAACAGCGGCCTGGACTACTCGCTTCTTACTCTGCAAGGCAGCCCGGAGGCGACCTGGGGAGAACTGGTTCCCACCACCCAGCAGCCGGCGGTTGGGGATACGATTTGGTTCATCCAGCACGGGGGCGGAAACGAGAAGAAGATCGGCTACTGGGAAGATTCGGCGCAGACCGTCCGCTGCAAGGTGGACAGCATCGACGTCACCGTCAGCAGCGCTAAACGCAACACCCAGACCACCTACGGCTGCGACAGCGAAGGCGGTTCGTCGGGCTCACCCATCACCCGCACGACCGACGGCAAGATCGTGGCCCTGCACCACTTCGGCGGCGTCAGCGGAAGCCCGTGTCTGAACTCCGGCACGGAGATGGTTTCCATCTGCGCGAATGCCACCACCGGCAGCAAAAAGAACCCTACTCCCTTGCTGTCCTGCGACAGCAACTGATGGAAACCTGTACTTTCATCCCAGGGAGGCATGGTTCCACACCATGCCTCCTTTTTTCTTTTGTCGGAAAGTGGGAACCGGTATAGAGTGCACTGCCACAAAAGCCCCGGCGGAGGCTGAGCCCGGATGAGCGTCAACGAAGAGAAGTTCTTCCGTTCCCGCATCGTTTTCCGCAAAGACTTCGCACCCGACCTGTGGAGCATCCGCATCGATCCCGGCGGTGAGTTCAATTTCGTCGCCGGCCAGTACGCCACGCTTTGTCTCGAAACTCCGGCCAAGCTGGTGCAGAAGCCCTACTCCATCGTCTCTTCCCCCTACGAGAAGGAGATTGAGTTCTTCTTCGAACTTGTCCCCGACGGCGAGCTGACTCCTCTGCTCTACCAACTGCCGGCCGGCGCCGAAATGCTGATGCGCAAAGTGCCCAAGGGACACTTCACCATCGACTTCAAGAGTGGCCACACCAACCATTTTCTTGCGGGCACCGTGACCGGAGCGGCTCCCTACGTCAGCTACTTTCGCACTCTCTACCGCGACTGGAAGGACGGCAAGTATCCCGAACCGCATCGCTTTTTCCTTATCAACGGCGCCAGCCGCTCCTGGGAAATGGGTTACCTTAAGGAAGTCGAACAGATTGCCGCCGAAGTTCCCTGGCTGAAGAGCGTCCACACCGTGAGCCGGCCCTGGGAAGACGAGAACTGGCGCGGCGAAACCGGCCGCGTGGACGACCTGATCCGCAAATACACCGACCTCTGGGGGCTGCGGCCGGAAAACACCACCGCCTATCTCTGCGGCCATCCGGACATGATTGAGCACGGCAAGGGCATCCTGAAGCGCGCTGGCTGGGCCAAGGAGTCCATGAAGGAGGAGGTGTACTGGATCCCGGGAAAGAGCGACAAGGCCTAGTCCTTCCGCGGGTTCCGAGCGCGGCTATAATCGTCGCAACCCATGGCCAAGTTCCTGAAGCACCTGGCGCGCAAGAACGGATTTCTCTACGTTCTCTACAACATTCCGCGCCTGCTCAAGGGGTACTACCCCATCTTTCTCGACTATCCGTTCCAGCCGAAGCCGCGCTACGGATATGGCAAGCCCCCGCATGCCGGACTCTACGCGCTGTTTTCACAGGGCAAGGAGGCCTACCGCGAGATACTGCGCAGCTTCCTCCCGCTGGAGCCCGGGCTTCTGCGCATACCCCTGCGGGCGCAGAAAGCATCCACCGAGCCCTGCTGGATCAACAACTGGCTGGAAGGCATGGACACGTTGGCCCTCTACTGTTTTTTGGCGCAGCGCAAGCCCGCGCAATACATCGAGGTGGGCTCCGGGTATTCAACCAGGGTGGTACGCCGGGCCATCCGCGACCATGGACTTGCGGCGCGCCTCACTTCCATTGATCCGCGGCCGCGCGCGGAGATCGATTCCATCTGCGACCGCGTGATCCGGCAGCCTCTGGAGCAACTCGACCTGGCGCTGTTTGACGAACTTAGGCAAGGCGACATCCTGTTCGTAGACGGCTCCCACCGCAGCTTCATGAACTCCGACGTGACCGTGTTCTTCCTCGACATCCTGCCCCAGTTGCGGCCGGGCGTGCTGGTGCACATCCACGACATCGACCTGCCCTACGACTACGTGCCCGAGCACGCCGAGTGGTACTACTCCGAACAATACCTCCTGGCCGTCAGTCTCCTCGCCGGACACCGCGGCTACCGCATCGTGCTGCCCAATGCGTTCATCAGCAAAGAACCGGACGTGATGCAGGTTCTTGCAGGCTTCTGGTCGCGCCCCGGACTGTCTGGTGTGCCTCAGAAGGGAGTGTCGTTCTGGATCGAGACTTGCGCGCCCTGAGTTTCATGCAGGAATTACAATGCTTGGATGCCCTTCCTCCTGAAGACCGAGCCTTCCACCTATTCCTTCGCCGATCTCCAGCGTGACAAGAAGACTGTTTGGGACGGCGTTTCCAATCCGGTGGCCCTGAAGCACCTGCGTGGGATGAACAAGGGTGAGCGGCTGCTGATTTACCACACCGGCGACGAAAAGCAGGTGGTGGGAACGGCATCGGTGGTCAGCGTGGATGCTTCGGATCCCAAAAACCCCGCCGTCGTTATCGCTGCTGGCAGCGCGCTGGCCAGGCCGGTCACGCTCAGCGAAATCAAGGACAGCAAACTGTTCGCGGATTCGCCGCTGGTGCGTCAGGGCCGGCTCTCCGTAGTACCGCTCTCGGACACGCAATACAACGCCATCACCGGCAAGGGCTGAGATGCACGAGGCCTCGACCAATCCTGCAAGCGGCGGCTCCGTCAACCTGGCGGCGCAACTTGCTGCCTTTCGCCAGGGCCACGCCTACAACCGGCGAACCTTCGGAGGAGTGGAGTGGGAGTACATCGCCTGCGGGCACGGCGAGCAGGCCTTGCTGCTGTTGCCCGGCGGCTTGTCCACCGGCGAATCGTTGTATCGGCACCTCGCCGAACTGGAAGGCGAGTTCCGCATCGTTGCGCCCTCCTATGCCACCGTGGGGACGATGCGGGAACTGTGCGACGGCCTGGCCGCCATCCTCGACGCCGAAGGCATCTCCGCCGCGCACGTCGCCGGAGGTTCCTACGGCGGGCTGGTGGCGCAGACTTTCGTATTTCATCATCCCCAGCGCACGCGCTCCCTGGTGCTTTCACACACCGCTGCGCCCGACCCGAAGCGCGGCGCCGAGCTGAAGTTTGCGCTGCGCCTCTTTGCACTCTTTCCCGCAAGCTGGACGAAAGCTGCGTTCCGGGCCAAGGTTCGCGGACTGCTGCGCCATCCGCAACTCGGCGCCGATGAGCGCAGTTTCCTGGAGGCCTATCTAAACGAGAGCCTGGCGCAGTTCACACCCCAAGCGCTCAACACGGCGTATGAACGCGTGGTGGACTTCTGCCGCAACTATCCTGCCGGAGCAGCGATGTGGAACGGCCCTACGCTCATCCTTGAGAGCGACGACGATCCTGCCGTTCCGCCTAAAGACCGCGCGCGGCTCAAGGCGAATCACCCGAACGCGCAGGTGCACACGTTTCAGGGCACAGGCCACTTGGCGGCGGTGCTTCGCCTGCAGGAATACCTGGACGTCCAACGCGACTTCTGGCGGCGGGCACCGCAATTGCCGCCGCCGGAGAAGCCAGCAGGATCCGGCAGCCTGCGCGCGCCGGCCTAGCGGAGGCCCGAGTTGAGCCGCCCTGTGGCCCTGTTTCTCACCGTACTGCTTGCCGTCTGCCCGGTCCCCGCGTCCGATGTTCCGCAGGTCCAACACCCGGTTGCGGGCGTGGTCCGCGACGCCCGCGGCGCTGCGGTTGCGAGCGCACAAGTCACCGCGAATTTCGGCAAGACTCATCTCACCACGACAACGGACTCTGCCGGGGCATTCCAGCTTGTAATCCCGGCCAGGTCCGCGCGCCTGCGCGTAGAGGCGGCGGGATTCCAGCCGGCGACGCGTGAGTGGACGGCACCCGATGCTAACCTTCACATGGCGCCGCTCGAGATTGTTCTTCGGCCCGCGCTCGTCCGCCAAAGCGTGACCGTCACCGCCACCCGCTTCCCCGTCGCGGCAGCAAGCGTTCCCACGACTGTCGAGGTCGTGGCAGCCAGCGACCTTCGCACCAGCCCCGGCCTGCGCACCGACGACCTGCTGCGCGCCGTGACCGGCTTCAGCCTGTTCCGGCGCTCCAGCAGCCGCATCGCCAACCCGACCACCCAGGGCGTCTCGCTGCGCGGGCTGACCTCGAGCGGCGCCAGTCGCGCCCTGGTGCTGGCCGACGGCACACCACTCACCGATCCTTTCGGTGGATGGGTGTACTGGGACCGCATTCCACGCACGTCTCTGGAGGGTGTTGAGGTTGTGCGCGGCGGGGCTTCCGATCTTTACGGCGCCGACGCACTCTCCGGCGTGATCCAATTGTTCTCTTTGCAGCCGGACGACTCGCATCTCCGCATCGAAAGCTTCGGCGGATCGCAGGAAACTGGAGGGCTTTCATTCTCTGGCGGAATCGCACGCGGACGCTGGCACTTGGGTGCATCCGGGGAGGCTGCCACCACCGAAGGCTACATCCCGGTCGCGGAGGCCGAGCGCGGCGCCGTGGACCGCCCCGCGGGTTCCGGATATCTGACGCTGCGTCCTTCACTCCGCTACACCCGGAGCGAAAAGGGGATGGTGTTCGTGCGTGGCTCGACCTTCGGCGAATCGCGCGAGAATGGAACCGCGCTCACCACCAACAACACCCGCATTCACGATGTAGCCGTTGGCGCCGATCTTTCGACCGCTGGGGGATTGCTGGCGCTGCGTGCTGACGGCGGTTGGCAGGTCTTCAACCAAACCTTCACCGCGGTCGCCGCTGATCGTAACTCCGAGCAACTCACGCGCAGCCAGCGCGTGCCCGCGCGCCAGTTCGGTCTGTCAGGCTTGTGGAACCGCACCATGGCTGGGCGACACACAATCGTACTTGGCAGCGAGGGCCACTCCGCACGCGGCGTCACCGAGGAGCTTGCCTTTGGCGCTTCCGGCCCCACCTCGCGTCTCGAAGCCGGAGGCCGCCGCCGCACCGTGGCCGCCTTCGGCTCATCGCATCTGCAACTCCACGCGCGCTGGACGCTGACCTTCGGCGGCAGACTCGACCACTGGCTCATCGCCGACGGCGAATCGCGCTTGCAGCCGCTGGCGCCGCCGGGTAGCGAGGTCATCACGTCGTTTCCCGACCGCACCGAAACTGCCTTCAGCCCCCGCGCCGGGCTGCTGTACCAAGTGCACCCACGAGTATCGCTGAGCGCGGCCGCGTATCGCGCCTTCCGCGCGCCCACGCTCAACGAACTCTACCGCGGCTTTCGCGTGGGCAACGTGGTCACCCAGGCCAATCCAGACCTGCGCGCTGAACGCCTGACGGGCGTGGAAGCCAGCGTCCGGCTGAATCCGGCAGGAAACGGAGAATTGCGCGCGACCTTCTTCTGGAACGACCTGAATCGTCCGGTTGCCAACCGAACGCTTTCGTCCACGCCAGCTATCATCACTCGGCGCCGCGAGAACCTGGGTCGCCTTCGCTCCACCGGGCTCGAACTCGAAGCCACCGCTACTCTGCGCCAGAATTTCCGCTTCACCGGCGGCTACCAGTTCACGCACTCTGTTGTCGAAAGCTTCGCCGCCGATCCCACGATCGAGGGCCTGCGCGTGCCCCAGGTACCGCAGCATCAGGTGACGGTCGAGGCCACCTACACACACCCTCAGTGGTTCTCCTTCTCGCTACGTCCGCGCTGGAGCAGTTCGCAATTCGATGACGACCGCAACACCTTCCTGCTGCGCGACTACTTTCTGATGGACGCGCTGTTTTCGTTCCCGCTGCGCAGCGGCGTGGAGGTCTATGTTGCCGGAGAGAACATCTTCGGGCAGCGCTACGACCTGGGACGCACGCCCGTGCTCACCGTGGGGCCGCCGGTACAGTTAAGGATAGGGGTGCGGTACGAGTTGCGGACGAGTCGATAGGTGAGATGCCCGCCGGTTTACTTGCCCGGGGCTTCCGAAGTGCGGCGCTGGACCTCCGTGGGGAAATTCAGCACTATGTGGACCTGGTCTTGGACCGTCTGCTGCGCGGTTGGCCGCACCATCAGGAAGCGCTGGCCATCGGGCGTGATGTCCCAAACGCCTTCGCGGCGCGGGTGGATGTCATACGTACCTTCGAACAGGGGCCGTGGCGAGGAAGCCGCGAAGGCCGGCTGTCCGGTCACGGTGACTGCCATCACCTTGTTGTCCTTGCGATAGAACAGTTCCTGCCCATTCCGTGCCCACAGCGGCCCGAAGCCGCCATCGGTGGAAACCTGATATTTCCCCCCGGAGCCCTCCAACGACTGAACGTAAACCTCTTCCCGGCCGGTCTCGTCGGACGCGTAAGCGATCCATCGCCCGTCGGGAGATATCTTGGGATCGATTTCGTTGAATGGAGTTATCAAGAACGGCCTTGGCTTGCGCTCCTCCGTGAGGGGCAGAAGCCAAATGTCGCCGCGTGTTTCCGACTCATAATTGGTATAGGCCACCAGGCGCCCGTCGTGGGTAAGGGAGCCAAGGTGAACATGAAAGCCGGTGGTCGCCAGGATCTCCTCGGTCCCGCTGCCGTCGGCGTTCTTCCACAGAAGGGAACGCGGCCGGTCGCTGAGGGAAGAGCTGAAGGCCACGCGCTTGCCATCCGGCGACCACGCCGGCGACTCGTCTTCGCCGGGTTGGAAGGTCAGGCGCGCCAGCGTTCCGCGGCCCAGGTCGTAGATCCAGATGTCGTCGCTGGGAGGCCGGATATGGATAGCGATCTTCTTGCCGTCGGGTGACACGCTGGGCTGTTCGAAACCGGCTGGGGTGGCGCCCACCGGTTTCGCCGCACCCTTGCGGTCCACCCACACCAGTTCACGGGGCGCCTCCGCTCCCGTGCCCGCGACGTAGACCAGCGTCCCTTCCGCCGACAGGGCCACCTGCACGTTCCCATTTGCCGGGTTCATGTACACGTCGTCCAGGACCGGGACGGCGGGCCCGGTCACCTCCAGCCGCTTGAGATCGAAGGGAGCTGCCATGAGCACATCGGAACGTCCGAAGACGATGTGGCCGGTGGGCGAATAGTGCGGGTTGGTCCCGCCTTCGAGCAGCGTGCGCATCTTGCCGGTCTTCAGGGAGAGCACGGCGATGCTGGCCGCGTTCCAGTCTACGGTGGTTCCCTGGATGGCGAACAAGACGTGTTCGCCGCCCGGCAGGATCTCCGGCCAGCGATGGCTCAATTGCCCTTCGCCGACACGCGTGAGTTCTTCCACTTTGCCGCCGTTCGCCGACGCACGGAAGAGTCCCTGGCCCGCAGCCACACCGAAGATAATGGTGCCGTCGGAGCCCCAGCTCGCGCCCCGGCCCTCCTGGGCGTCACAAATGGCCACCGCCGCGCCGCCCGAGACCGCTACCTTCTTCAGTTTTCCACCCGCAAAGAACCCGACCCAGGCCCCGTCCGGTGAAAAGAACGGATTCATCCCGCCCTCCCCTCCCGTAAGCATGGTCGCGTTCAGCTCGCTCATGGAATGCAGAAAGAGCTGCCAGCCACCGCTGGGAAGGCTGGCGCGGTAGACGAAATACCTGCCGTCGGGGGAAACGGCCAGCGACGTCGTGATGCCGGTATACAACGCCTGCGATGCAGGCAAGCTCACGACAAAGCGCTTCACCGCCGGCGGCGTTTCCAGACGGCGGGACCTCACATTCGCCCAGCCCAGCAGGACCGCGGCCAGCGTCATCGCTCCTGCCACCGCCCACGCCAGCCGTTCCCGAGTCTTGCGTTTTACTCCCGGAACCGCAACCGCGCTCACCGATGAGCCGCCGTCCGCGATCCACTTCAATTCGCGCTTTACATCCGCAGCACTCTGCCAGCGCTCTTCTGGATCCTTGGCCAGGCATGTCCTCACCACGTGCTCGAGGGCTACCGGAGCCATCGGCTGCGTCGTTGTGATGGGCTCGGGTTCCTTCTCCAGGATCGCTGACGCCACGGAAAGCTGGCTCTTGCCCTCGAACGCCCTCTTGCCCGTGGTCATCTCATAGAGCACCGCGCCCAAGGCGAAGATGTCCGAACGCGCATCGGCTTCCTTGCCCTCGATCTGCTCTGGCGCCATGTACTGGAACGTCCCCACCACCATGCCTTGTTGCGTCACAGGCGTGGCCGGGCTCACGGGACTTGGGGCAGTCACCGCCAGCGACAACGTGCCCGAACCCACCGACACCGCCGTCGGCTTTGCCAGCCCGAAGTCCAGGAGCTTGGCTCCGGATTTGGTCAGCATCACGTTGCCCGGCTTCAGATCTCGATGCACCACGCCCTGGCGGTGCGCCTTATCCAGCGCGTCGGCGATTTCCATGCCGATCTTCAGCACTTGCTCCGTGGGCAGTGCTCCGCGCACCAGCCGATGGGCCAGGGTCTCGCCTTCCAGGTGCTCCATCACCAGGTAGTCCACGCCGTTCTCATTACCCACGTCATGCAACGTGCAGATGTGAGGATGCTGTAGCGAGGAAATGGCGCGTGCTTCGCGATCGAAGCGCTGCTTGCGCTCCACATCGGAAGAAAGGTGGGCAGCCAGAATTTTTATGGCCACCGTGCGCTCCAGACGCGTGTCCCGCGCGCGGTAGACCTCGCCCATCCCGCCCGCGCCGATGGGCTCAACGATCTCGTAGGGCCCGAGGAGGGCTCAGCTGGTGAGTGCCATGGCGCCGCGATTATAGGGCATGCCGCGAGTTGCTGACGAACTGGGGAACCGTAGGGGATAGTTATAATGAAGCGCTCGCGCGCGGTGCCAGCGCGCACATATTCATGGCCACACTCTACGCAGGCACCTCCGGCTGGTCCTATCCCGCGTGGAAGCCCGACTTCTACCCGGCCAAGCTGCCGTCTGCGAAATTCCTGGCGCATTACGCCACCCGGCTGAACTCCGTGGAAGCCAACGTCACCTTCCGCCGCTTCGCCACCGCTAAGATGCAGGAGAACTGGATCGCGGCCACTCCTCCGGAATTTCGCTTCACCATCAAAGCCCATCAGGCCATCACGCACGTCCGGCGCCTGCGTGAGGCGGCCGATTTTACCCGTAGCTTCCTGGGATCGTTGCAGCCAATCTCGGAAGCCGGCCGCCTGGGCACGGTACTGTTTCAGCTTCCGCCTTTCCTGAAGCGTGACGACGCGCTGCTCGGCGAATTCCTGAAAACATTGCCCCACGCCCTGCGCGCCACCTTCGAGTTCCGCCACGAGTCCTGGTTTGCGGACGAGGTGTACAACCTGCTGCGCGCGTCCGGCGCCGCACTCTGCGCCGCCGAGAGTGAGAAGCTCACCGCGCCCGACGTCGTCACCGCCGGCTTCGTGTACTACCGCATGCGCAAGCCGGACTACTCCCCAGAGGAACGGGCTGGCCTGAAGGAAAAATGCGTGGTGCATTTGGCTGCAGGGCGTGACGTCTTCGTGTATTTCAAACACGAAGACACGCCCGAAGGCGCGCTCTATGCCGAGGAACTGCTCAAGCCCCCACCTGAATAGAGATTCCTCTTGCCTGCCTCCTGCCTCCTGCTTCCTGCTTCTTGTTGATCCACTCCACCGCCTTCTGCGCCTGGTGAATCGCTCCATCCGCCGTCGAGAGCGGGCCTTCGGAGTCCGTGTTGGCGAAGAACACGCGCTCCATGGGAGTCCGTGCCGCCGGCAGGAGCCGCGTATGCGTCCCGGGCGTCGACATGAACATGGGATGCCCACGGCGGTAGATGTGCACTTCCACCGGGTCTACATGGAATTCCGGCTTGAGTTTGCGGAAGTCGCGCAGCACTCTGCGGGCGATGGTGCGGCAGCCCGACTCGCGCAGCAGCCATCCCCGGTCATACTCGGCCATCGGGGTGTAGCAGGTGAGGATGTTGTACTTGGGCGAATAGCCCGGACGGTTGCGGATGGTCCAGTCCGCCACGATCATGTCGGTGAAGGCGTTGCCCGGACACCACGTATCGAAGCTGCCGCGAAACACCGGTTGGTCGAAAATCAGGTTCACCACCGGATAGGGTGCGTATCGGATGCGCTGCATCGCCGCCTTCTGCCGTGCTGGGATCCCGGCCACGAGGTGCGCGGTGATGAACTTGGGCGCGGCCATGATGACCGCCTTCGCGGCCACCCGCCGCACCGCGCCCTGGTGGACATAAGTGATCTGGACTTCGTCGCGCTGCGGCTCCACCGCGACTGTGGTGGCGCCGGTCAGCACGCGTTCGCGGTGCTTTTCGTTGTGGATCTCTGCCAGACGCCTGGCGATGGCGCCGTTGCCGCCCGGCCAGGCGATGCGCGTGTCGCGTCCGTCCTCTGGCGACACCCACGACATCGCGCCCACGCCCACCAGCGCGGAGGTTTCGTAGGCGCGCGCCCCCCAGTTCGATGGCCCGAACCCGTCCCACCACTGCTTGATCTCCGGAGCGTAGCCGCGCATGTAGTGCGTGAAGGGCTGGCCGTCGAGTTCCTTCTCGCGCTCGTCCGTCTTGATGGCCAGCATGTCGCGCCGGAACTTCTTGAAGCTTTCGCGCACGCTGGCCGGATACGGCAGCCGGTCGGCGCCTTCGTTCCAGATGTCGCGCACCAGCTCGCCCTTCACGATAGTGGCATCCAGCTGGTTCACAGGCAGCATCTCCAGGCCGATCTCCTTCGCCAGCCCGATGAGCGTCGTCTCATCCTCGGTCACGAACGCAGAGCCGGTGGCGTAGGCCTGTCCTTCGAACTCCTCCACGTAGGCGTTGCCGCCGAAGTGGGCATCTTTCTCGAGCAACAGGTAATCGCGGTCTTTGAGAAAGTACGCTGCCGAGAGCCCGCTGATGCCGCCGCCTACGATCACCACGTCATAGCGCGCGGAAACGGGAGGCCGTCGGAAGCGGCGCCCATCGCGCACCTGATGGCATATCTCGTTTTCTTCGCCATGCACCTCCGGCCTGGAAGGGACCGGCTCGGCCATCAACTCCAGGTCCACCGGGCAGCCGGCCGCCACCGATCCGGCCACGACGTAGCGGATAAAGTCTCTGCGGGTTCGTCCCATAAGTCTCCTCGTTCAACTGCGGGGAAGCGACTGCATCGGTTCGGCGATGGGCTCGGCGGATTCGCCGCCCACACGCAGGCGGTACCACACCAGCATCATAAGCAGCGAAAACGCAAAGATGATAGTGGACACGGCGTTGATCTCAGGCGTCATGCCGCGCCTCAGCCGCGACCAGATTTCCAGCGGCAGCGTGTTCTCGCG
>JBOGLL010000380.1:0-5565 GCA_050746065.1 Terriglobales bacterium
CTTTGCGGCGGTCCGATCCGCCGCGCGCTTGCGTGCGGCGCTCCACGCTGCGCACTACGAAGGTCTGGCCTTCCACCGACTGGCGCAGATGCTCGAGATGCGCGGCGGCGTCTGCGCAGCGCTTCCCGGGAAACAGCACGGCGAACTCTTCCCCGCCGCAGCGGAAGGCCTGGCCTCCGCCGCTGACGCGCGCCAGCCGCGAGGCCACCATGCGCAGCACGTGATCGCCGGTCTCGTGGCCGTAGACGTCATTGAACTTTTTGAAGTGGTCCACGTCCACCATGGCCAGCGCATAGGCATCCTGCAGGCAGCCGAGCGATTCGCGAAAAGCGCGGCGTCCAGGAAGTCCCGTGAGTTCGTCCTGGTAGGCCATGCGGTACGAGGTTTCGATCTGCGCCACCACCAGCACCAGGCCGGCCGTGGTCAGGAAGGCAGCCGGATTGCGCGATTGCAATCCCAGGAAAAAGGCGACCGCGCACCAGAACAAGCCGCTGTCCAGCGGCTGGCGGCGCACCAGGAAGCGCGCGGCAAAGATCACCAGCGCGAGCAGCAAGAGCAGCAGCGCAATCTGCGGAGGCGCGCTCCATGCGAACCAGCGCGCACTGAGGAAGTCGTAGCGCAATACAGCAGCCGCAGCAGCGTTCTCCGGACGCGCGAGCACGGTGACCGCCACCGACTCCAGCAGAACGAAGCCCAGCGCCGGGGCCAGCGCAGAGAACGCAAAGCCGCGCTCCGGCAAGAGCAACAGCAGCACCAGGTTGATGGGCACCAGCACGGCCAGCGACGGATAAACCGCGGAGTGCGCCATCAACGCGTCCTGCCCGGGGCCCGAGGTCAGCAGCGCACGCTCGGCCAGTCCCAGCACCAGAAGTCCCAGCAGGATGCGCGTGGAACGGAAGCGGAAGGCCAGCAGCATTCCGCCGGCGAACACGCCGTAGAAGTAGAACTCGGTGAAGGCGGGATTGGCGAACGGTCCGATGCCGGAGGCGATGGCCAGCGTGGCCACCACGACCAGCAATCCTCCGGGAACCGCAAACGACGCCAGGATCTTGCCCATAGCTGCGTAACGTGGCCGCGTTCACCCTAGCGGGAGCCGCGAACAGCGCCTGGCGCATTATCCCCGCACGAGGGGCGGACCAGGAATGACTCCCGTGGTTCGGGGTGGCGGGCCGGCCATTGGATGGCGGGCGAGTCGCCCGCTTCTCCAGTCGCGGCCGGGGACGGCCGCGCCACACGATTCCTCGAGAGCTAGAAAAATTTCTGCATGGCCTGCAGCACGGTTTGTGGCAGATTCGAGGCCGACGACGCCTGCTTGCGACCGTAGCCCAGATCGTGGCCCACGCCGTCCACGACGACCAGTGACGTAGCACCCGAGATCAGCTTGAGCGCGGCTTGCATTTCTTCGATGGCGCCGAATGGATCCTTGGTGCCGTGGACGAAAAGCGCCGGAGCCTTCAGTTGGGGCAGGTGCGCGGTGCGCAATTGTTCGGGACGTCCGGGCGGATGCAGTGGATACGAAAGCACCAGCAAGCCGTCGGCGATGCTGAGGTTCTCTGCGGCCAGCATGGTGGTCTGGCGTCCGCCGTAGGAGATGCCGCCAAGAAAAATCCGCCCTGCTGCCTGGCTCTTCAGAGCTTCCGCCGCGCGCATGATCCCCGCGCGATCCGTGGCTGCGCTCCCCGGTGATGGCGGCCCAAAGCTCTTGGCCTGGCGATAGGGCAGATCAAAACGCAGCACGGTAATGCCGGCATCGCAAAAGGCTTCAGCGAGCGCAACCAGAAGCGGCGCGCGCGCGTTGCCTCCTGCGCCGTGACAGAGTGCCAACGCCGCACTCGAGGGCGATGCAGGCCGGTGCAGGAATCCGCGTACGGATGGGCCCTGCGGGAAGTCTTGTGCGAACGGTTTCATCACTGCGACAGCGTACAAGGAATCCCCGACCGTTGAAAAGCATGCCAACGGACGCCTGCTCAGTGAGGAAATCCGGACGCGTGAAAGCCAGAGCCAGTTGCCGTCTATTTGGGCGATACAACTGCGTCCGAAACGGACGGGCGCTTGGTTCGTCGGGGAGCGGTCTTGCCTTTGGTTGCAGGTGCCGTTTTGATCCGGATAACGTCCTCGACCAGCGCGCGCAATACTTCGGCCACGCTCCAGGCCTGGGCGAAGCAGCCGCGCGGACGGTGCGGAGCATCGGCGTCGAATATCTCGGAAATCTGGCCGAGGCCAGCTTCACTCAAGTGTGCGTGTAACGGTTCGAGCCACTTGCGCGCCTGCGTCTGCGACTGCTTCGAGTGCCGGTGGACCCTGCAGTACGCGGTGAGGAACGGGCCTATAAGCCACGGCCAGACCGTGCCCTGGTGATACGCCGAGTCGCGGCTGCGCGGGTCACCTTCATAACGCGGCCGATACTGCGGATCGCCGGGCGCCAGACTGCGCAGGCCGTAGGGCGTGAGCAGCTCGCGCTCCACTACCTCGACGACGCTGCGCGCGCGTTCCGGCGGCAACATGCCGTACGGCAGGCTGACGGCCAGGATCTGATTGGGACGCAGGGAAGCATCATGCGAATCGTGGCTGACAACATCGTAGAGGCATCCGGCAGCATCGTTCCAGAACGTGGCGTTGAAAGATGCTTTCGCATTCTCCGCCAGGGTGGTGTAGCGCTTGCGGCCGGGAACATCGCCGAAATCGCGCGCGAATTCTTCCATCACGCACAGGGCGTTGTACCAGAGCGCCTGGATCTCGACCGCCTTGCCGTGACGCGGTGTGATCACCCAGTCGCCCACTTTTGCGTCCATCCAGGTCAGTTGCACGCCGGGCTCGCCGGAGGCAAGCAGCCCGTCGTGGTCGGCGCGGATACCGTAGCGCGTGCCGCGAATGTGCCAGTCGATGATGTCGCCGGAGACGGAATAGAGATTCTCGCGAACGAAGGCGTCGTCGCCAGTGGCCGCGCGATAGGCGCGCGCCGCTTCAAAGAACCAGAGCGTGGCGTCCACGGTGTTGTACTCGGGCGCTTCACCGGCGTCAGGAAAACGGTTAGGCAACATGCCGCGGTCCACCACGCGGGCGAAGGCCAGCAATATCTGGCGTGCCATGTCATGGCGGCCGGTGGCCAGGCAAAGGCCGTGCAGCGCGATCATGGTGTCGCGGCCCCAGTCGGCAAACCAGGGATAGCCGGCGATGACAGTCTTCTCGTCGCCGCGCGCGACGATGTACTGATCGGCCGCCGTGACCAGCGCGCGGACGAAGTCGTCCGCGGGCGCGATTGCTACAACCGCTCTGCGACGAGCGACCTCCTGCTCGCGGTATTCGGCGGCTTGATCGGCGGAGCGAACCTCGGTCGAGGCGATGATGGTTGCTTGCGGGCGTCCCGCCAGATCGAAACGCAGCACGAATGGGCTGTACAGGTCTTCCTGAAAATCCAGTCCGCGCTCGCGCTCCACCGCGTATTCGAAGTTGCGATACCAATCGTCGCCGGGCTCGAGTTCGGCGGCGTCATGCGCAAAATGTAAAGCGGGCACGCCCTCATAGGGCATAACTGTCGCCAGGCCGGGCGCCGCCGATTCCACGTGCCGGTTCAGCGAGTCGTTGGCGTGAGTGGTGCTGTGGTAGTCGCGGAAAGCGATGAGCGGACGCACTTCCAGGCGGCATTGCGTCGCGGTTCCCTTCCTCGCCCGCAAGGCGTACTGGACCACGGTGGTGTTCTCGCCCTGGACCATGAACACCGACTTCTCCAGCTCCACACCTTCGACCTCGTACACAAACACCGGAAACGGGTCGAGGCGAAACTGCTTGAGATACCTGTGCCCTTGCGGATGGACGACTCCGGGATACTGGTTGGCGGAGAGTTCGAAGCGCTGGTCGCCGAGGATGAGTGTCTCCTCGAGCTTCGAAAGCAGCAGCATGCGCCCCACCGGCGGCTGGGTGGCGGCCACGAGCAAACCGTGGTAGCGGCGCGTATTGAGCCCCACGATCGTCGAGGACGCAAAGCCGCCCAGGCCGTTGGTCTCCAGCCATTCGCGGGAGGTGGCGGCTTCGAGGTTGCCGCAGATGTCTCGATCAAAGCGAATCACGGAATACCTGCACCTCAGGGGCTAAAGCCCCAATTCATTTCCGGTCACTCCGCGGCGCGGCTGAAGCCGCGCCCTTTCAAAACAAGGGTCTCGACGTCTTCTCCGACAGTCGGCCATTACCGCCGCCGGAGTTGTTCGAGCATGAAGCCGGCGTACCACGTGGGCCAGTCGTCATCCCGGCGGCCGAGCGTGTGTTCGTACTGGCCGTGAGCCTTCTCGGCCGCGCGAAGCAGCGCGGCCAGTTCTTCCTGCGTGAGTTCGCGGATGGTCATGTGCGTCGTTGCTCCTAGCTGGCGATACGCGAGTCCACCCTGCCGCAGTTGGGAC
Source organism: Terriglobales bacterium (assembly GCA_050746065.1). Lineage (GTDB taxonomy): Bacteria > Acidobacteriota > Terriglobia > Terriglobales > Acidobacteriaceae > CAZXVY01. The sequence continues at coordinate 4,395 of JBOGLL010000380.1, forward strand.
ATTCGTGCATTTCCTCGATCAACCCGCCCAGCGCCTGGTCCATCCGGCGGGCTTCGGTGGGGCTGGTGGGTTCCACCAGCTTGTCCGCGTGATGGTTCATTTCCATGCCGCCACATTCCTTGCAAAGCATTTTTCCGCTAGCCGCAGCCATGGTTGCCTCCTTTAGTCGAGGGAGATGTTGTCGCGCCCGTGGCGCAGGGTCTTGGCCATCCAGATGAGTTCCTTCAGGAACTTCTCTGTGCGGCGCACATAGGCTGGTTCGAGCAGCTTGCCGTACTCGTCGAACACGCTGCTCACGTTGCCGAAGTTGACATCCCAGAAAATGGACACCAGTCCCAGTTCGCGCAGGACGGGCAGAAAATTCTGGATGCCGCGCGCACCGCCGAACGGGCCGGCGGAAACGCCCACGATGCCCGCGGGTTTGTGGATGTATTCCTTCAAACAACTGTCGAGCACGTGTTTGAGCAGGCCGGGAAAACTGTGGTTGTACTCCGGTGAGACGATCACCAGGCCGTCGGCACGATTCATCTTGGCGGAGAAGCCGGAGTCCTTGATGGCTTCGCCGGCGTCGTCCACGGGCATGGGAAGTTTGGAAATGTCGATCATTTCGGTCTCGACGCCCGGGAACTTGGCCAGTTCGCCGGCAACGAAGTGGGCGCAATGCGCGCTCATGCGTCCCTTGCGCACGGTGCCCAGGATGACAGGAATGCTCAGCGGACGATCAGCACCCATTTCCTCTTCTCCCTCAGGGGCTGAAGCCCCTATTGATGCACTCTCATGGCACGGCTGAAGCCGCGCCCCTCCGAAAGCCGCTCCTCAGGAAACCGTCGCCGGCGTTTACTCCAGCGGCGCTACTTCGCAGAACACTTTGATGGCGCTCTTGGTTTCCGTGAGTGTCTTCATCAACAGTTCGTAGTTCTCCAGTCCTTTGACGGGATGGGTGAGCAGTTTGCGCAGCCAGCCCGGATAACTCAGCTCCGCCTGCGCCAGGTCGGCCGCTCCGGTTTCGAAGTCGTGGCGGCTGGCGTTGACGCTGCCGAAGGCGACTTTGTTACCCAGCACGAAACCTTGATTGATCATGTCGGAGGGAATCTCGATCTTGCGCTCGCCGCCAGTGATGCTCACCATGGCCAGCACGCCGTTCTTGCCCAGCACTTCCATCGCTTCGAAC
>JBOGLL010000381.1:0-5189 GCA_050746065.1 Terriglobales bacterium
ACCGCGCTTCATGTCCGGCTGGATCACAGCCTGTCTACCAAACAGCATCAGTCAGGCGAGGGATTCACAGCCACGGTTACGCAGCCCGTCCGCGTGGACGGCAAGGTGGTGATTCCCGAGGGCTCACAGGTCAACGGAGTGGTGGTGCACTCGAAGGAATCGGGCCGGCTGAGCGGCCGTGCGCAAATGGGCCTGGCGCTGGAGTCGGTCCAGGTGGGCGGTGAGAACTATGACATCGCCACCAATACCATCACCCGAGCGAGCGGCGGCCATAAGAAGCGCAACATCGCCTTGATCGGCGGTGGCGGCGCGGGCGGCGCCATCATCGGCGCCATCGCAGCCGGCGGCAAGGGTGCGCTGATCGGCGGTCCCATCGGGGCCGGTGCGGGTTTAGGTGTGGCCGCACTCACCGGAAAGAAGAACGTCCGCGTGCCAGCGGAAACGATGATGACGTTCCGTCTGGCGGAGCCGGTGAGCATCGAGCCGATCAAACCGAAGGGCTAACCGATCGAAGAATGACAAACGGGGCTGCTGTGAGGCAGCCCCGTTCGCTTCAACGTCATCCCAGTAGACAGGCGATCGTGGAGGAACCATGAAGGCAAGGCGCGTAGTGTCGCTGGCGCTGATTCTACTGACCGCATTGCTGCTTACGGGATGCCCGGAGCAGGTGAAAATCGCCGACATCAATCGTGACCCGGGCCGTTATATCGATAAGGACGTGGCGGTGAAGGGCCGCGTGGTGGATTCGTTCGGCGTCTTCCAAACCGGCGTCTACCGGCTGGACGACGGCACCGGACGCCTTTGGGTGTTTTCCGACCGCTACGGCGTTCCGGGCGAGGGGGCGGAGATTAAGGTGGCGGGACGCATTGTTCCCACGCTCACTGTCGGCGGCCGATCGTTCACCAACATCCTGCGCGAGAGCGAGCGGCGCAGGTGAGGCCGGCGTGCCCGGCCGCTGCTGAGATTGAGTTGAGGCTGTCGAGCAACGGTGCTCTCTCTCCGATCCGAGAGACTCCATTGAGTTGCCGTGCTCGGCAGCCTCTCTATTTTGCCGTGTGGGGACGGGTCTCCGACCCGTCCGGACGGGCCAAAGGCCCGTCTCCACACAAGCCGGTGGTTACTCTCCAGTTTCCCCGCAGAAGAGTTCCAGCCGTAGCAGCGCGATGGGGTTTACCATCGCCCATCAAGGAGAATACTGACCCATGAAGAGATTCCTGATCGCACTGCTGGCCATTCTGACCACGACTTGTGCCTGGGCCGATGAAGGGAAGGACGTGAGGAAAGAAGAAGTAGGGCGGCTGGCCGAGGCCGGTACGGTGCTGACCGAAGTGATGTCGGCGCCGGACAACGGCATTCCGGGTGAGATTCTGGAGAGCGCCAAATGCGTGGCCGTGGTGCCCTCAATGCTCAAAGCCGGGTTCGGCTTCGGCGGCGCCTACGGCAAGGGTGTAGCCACCTGCCGCACCGAGAAAGGATGGAGCGCGCCCGCGTTCTTTAGCATCGAGGGCGGCAGCTTCGGATTGCAGATCGGCGGCCAGGCGGTGGACCTGGTGATGGTCATCATGAACGAGCGCGGCATGCGCGCGCTGCTCTCCAGCAAGTTCAAGCTGGGAGCGGACGCCTCCGTGGCCGCCGGGCCAGTGGGCCGCCACGTCGAGGGCATGACCGACTGGAAATTGCGCGCCCAGGTGCTCACCTACTCGCGCGCCCGTGGCCTCTTCGCGGGCATCACCCTGAACGGGGCTGCCATCCATCAGGACCGCGACGCCACGCGGGACTTCTACGGATACGCGGCGCGCTTCAAGACCATTCTCACCGGTGCCGTCGAGCCGCCAGTAGGTTCCGAACCCTTCCTGAGCGCGGTGCGGCACTACTCGACCGTGCTGGCGGCGGAGAAGACGGATTAGTTCGAGTACAGAGTTCAGAGTGCAGAGTTGGGACGTGAGCTGAGGGCGAATGGCGTAGTCCTATCAGGACCTCATTGCCTGGAAAAAAGCGATGGCGCTGGCCCGGGTCGTGTACGCCGTCACCGCTAATTTTCCCAAGAACGAGACATTCGGCCTCACTGCACAAATGCGGCGGGCGGCCGTCTCTATACCGCGCAACATTATGGAGGGGCATGCGCGCTTCTCCAGGAAAGAGTTCAAGCATTTCCTGCGCAATGCCCGCGGCTCCCTGGCTGAACTGGAAACCCAGGCCATCCTCTCAAAGGACCTCCGATATCTCAATGAAGAAGAGGCGGCAGAGCTATTGAAGTTTACCGATGAGCTAGGTCGCTTCTGACCGGCCTGATTTCATCCATGAAGGACGACGACTAGCGTCTCGCAGGCCGGTGTTCACTCTGTACTCTGAACTCTGTACTCGCCTAGTGCTTATGTGCCTTCCCGTCCTTGTGAGTATGGGTCTCGCCTGATTTTCCGGTCTTTTCGCTGCCGTGCTCGTGCTGTTCGGCTTCTTCTTTGTAAACGTCGGGCACGCCCAGGCTGCCCTTGGGCGGCAGCTTGCGAATGTAGCGGACCATCTGCCACATCTCTTCGTCGTCCAGGATGCCTTTCCATGCCGGCATGCCGGAGGGGGCGATGCCGTTTTCGATGATCCACTTGAGCTGGCCGTCGGTGTATTCCTGCACATCCTTGGAAGTCAGTTCTTCCACTGGCGGATCCATATTCTTCGCAAAGGGGACGCCGGTGTTTTGTCCATCGAGACCGTGGCAGATCTGGCAGTGATGCTGGAAGTGGCGGGCGCCCGCCCGGATGGTGGCCTCGTCGTCCGGCGTGGGATTCTTCCAGTCCTTGCCGCCGACCGTGACCTGCTTGACCTCGCGTGCGACGGCAGTATGCAGCTCGCCGGGCTGCGATACTTTACAGGCCGCCAGCGCGCCCACCAAGACCACCGAAACCACGACCACCCAGGTCCTCATTGGAAGGTTCTCCCTCATGGTAAGCATCAGGATGCGACTCGACTACTCTAGCAAAGATGCGAGTATCGAGTACCGAGTTGCGAGCAACGTGCCGCCCTCTCTAACTCGATTGACACATCTTTTCGCGCGATGCTACCGTCCGCAAACGGATGCGCCACCGACTCGAGTACGCGCCGGTGTGGCTGGTGGTCCACGGCATCGGCGTGCTGCCACGATCCTGGGCGCGGGCGTTGTGCATGGCTCTGGCGCGGCTGGTGTACCTGCTGCACGGACGCCTGCGCCGCGTGGGCCTGCGCAATCTAGAGATCGCGTTCCCGGAAGAGACTGTCTTGGAGCGCCGCCGAATCGTGAAGGCGCTGTTCAATCACCTGGGCAGGCAACTCGCCGAGTTCTGCCTGCTGCCGCGATACACGAAAGAAAACATCAGTGAGACAGTGATCTATGACGGCTTCGACAACTTCGAAGCTGCGCAGCGCCGCGGCAAGGGCGTGGTGATCCTCACCGCCCACCTGGGAGGGTGGGAACTGGGTTCGTTCGTCCACTCGCTGCACGGCCATCCCATGCACATCGTGGTGCGCGCGCTGGACAATCCGTATGTGGACCGGCTGGTGGACCGTTATCGCACCCTGCACGGCAACTCCACGCTCGATAAGCTGGACTTCGCGCGCGGATTGCTGGGCGCGCTGCGGGCCGGGGAGACCGTCGGCATCCTGATCGATCAGAACATCACTCCCCCGCAGGGAGTTTTTGTGGACTTCTTCGGACACAAGGCCTGCACGGCCGGAGGCCTGGCCAAGGTCGCGTTGCGTACCGATGCGGCCGTTGTTCCCGGGTTCACGATCTGGGACAGGCAGCTCGGCAAATACCGCATCAGCTTCGATCCCGCGCTCGCACTGATCCGCAGCGACGACGAGGATGCCGATATCATTGCGAATACCGCGCTCTTCACCCGCGTGATCGAAAACTACGCGCGCCGTTATCCCGAACAGTGGCTGTGGGTGCATCGCCGGTGGAAGACGCGCCCCGACGGCGAAGCGCCGTTGTATTAGAGTTGTGAGTACCGAGTTGCGAGTACGGAGTTGCGAGTACCGGTTGCGAGGAAGCCAGAAACTAGAAACCCGAAACGAGAACCCCAAACATGAAGCATGCACTAAAAGATGTCGCAAAGGCGGCCGCAGCGAAGGTGGTGGGTGACGGCAGCACGCTCATCGGGGGCGTGGCCGGATTCACCAACGCGACGGCCGACGACCTGGTGTTCGCGGAGGATGCCAAGCGGCTGGAGCAGGCACTGAAGTCGGCAGCGGGCGCCGTGCTGACCGGAGAGTTCGCCACAACCAGCAAGACCACGAAACCGCTGCTGCTAGCGCCGCATCCGCGGCTGGCGTTCATTCGCGCGGCGGAGTTCATCCGCCCACAGCGACGGCGTGAACCCGGCGTGCATTCGACGGCGGTGATCCACGACTCGGCCAAGCTCGGCAAGGCGGTCTCGGTCGGGCCCTATGCGGTCGTCGGAGAGAGCGTGATCCTGGGCGACCGGACCCGCATCGGGCCGGGAGTGTGTGTGTCGTCGAGAGTCGAGATCGGGAAAGAGTGCTTTCTCGATGCGCACGTCACGGTGTATTCCGGCACGAAGATCGGCAATCGGGTGATCGTGCTGGCCAACTCCGTGTTGGGCAGCGACGGTTTCGGGTATGTGCGGGAGGAATCCACGGGGCGCTACTACAAGTTTCCCCAGGTGGGGCGGCTGGAGATCGGAGACGACGTCGAGATCGGCGCTGGCGTCACCATTGACCGCGGCGCGCTCGAAGCCACCGTGATCAAGAGCGGAGTGAAGATCGATAACCTGGTGCACATCGGCCATAACGTCGTGATCGGCGAGAACGTGGTGATTGCCGCGCAGACCGGAGTTTCCGGCAGCTCGAGCATCGGAGAGAACGTGATCGTGGGCGGGCAAGTGGGCATCGCCGACCACGTGCGCATCGAGCCGGGCGCCATCCTGGGCGCGCAAGCCGGTATTCCGTCGAAAAAGATCATTCGCGGCAAGGGCGTGGTGTTCTGGGGCACGCCCGCGCGGCCCATCAAGGAATATTTGAAAGAGCTGGCGGTGCTGGCCAAACTGGCGAAGAAGGACGCTCAATGACAGGCGGTCGACCGCGGATTTGCGCGGATGAACGCGGATCGTTGATTGACAAAAGCAAACCACAAAGGACACGAAGGGCCACGAAGAATGGGGTTGGCTTCCCAGTTGGCTGCGACCGGGTGCCTGGGC
>JBOGLL010000382.1:0-8516 GCA_050746065.1 Terriglobales bacterium
GCATCATCATGCGCCGACGGTCCACCTGGTCGGCGATCACCCCGCCGATCAGCGTGAATACCAGCATGGGCGCCGACGCGGCAAAGCCCACCACGCCCAGCCAGAACGCAGAATTCGAAAGCTCCAGTACCAGCCAGCCCTGGGCCACGTTCTGCATCCAGGTGCCGATGTTGGAGAGGAAATTGCCCGCCCAGAACCAGCGGAAGTCCGGATGCCGCAGCGCGCGCAGCATCTGCGGCGTTTCCGGAGTGGCCGCGGGGAGCTGCTGCGCAACGGGTTCGCCCACGGCCACACTCTGCAGCTCACGGCACTTCATTCCTACCGGCGGGTCCACCGGGGGATTGGGGGAAGCCGCTTCGCTCACTTCTTGGTTAGCTTCGGGCGTGGAGGCTTCAGGGGCCAAGGGGCGCGATTTCGCAGCGTGCGCGTTGCGGTCTGCATCTGTAGTGTAGTCTAGAGGCGACCCATGAACACGCGCATCTCCGTCCTCCTCTTTCTCTCTCTGGTTGTTGCAACTTCCACCGCTCAGGAACAGCCGGCCATTTCCGGTTTCCGCGATCCCGCCGCGCAGCGCAAACTGGAGCAGCAGTTCCTGGCCGTGCCCGACGCTGCCCAGGCGGGCGAGCATCTGCGCTTCCTCACCGCCGAGCCCCACATCGCTGGCTCGCCCGAGGACAAGAAGACCGCCGAGTACGTGGCCAAGGTGTTCCGGGAAGCGGGCCTGGAGGCCGAGACCGTCGAATACAAGGTCTGGCTGAATTATCCGGTGGAGATCAGCGTCGAGATCGAAGCCCCGGGCGACATTCGCCACACCGCACCCACCGAGGAGCGCGTGCAAGGCGATCCATTCCAGTCCGACCGCCGCGTGGTGATGGCCTACAGCGGGTTCTCGCCCTCCGGCGATGTCGAGGCCGAAGTGGTGTACGCCAACTACGGCCGCCCCGACGACTTCCGCAAGCTGCAGGAGATGGGTATCGACGTGCGCGGCAAGATCGTTCTGGTGCGCTACGGAGAGAACTTCCGCGGCGTGAAGGCCTACACCGCACAGCAGAACGGCGCCGCCGGCGTCATCATCTATTCCGATCCCGCCGACGACGGCTACTTCAAAGGCGACATGTACCCAAAAGGTCCCTGGCGTCCAGAAAGCGGAGTGCAGCGCGGCTCCATCGCGTATATCTTCAAATATCCCGGCGACCCCACCACGCCGGGTTTCGCTTCGTTGCCGTCGCTCGAAGACGGAAAGCGCACGCCGCCCGAGCAGGCTGCCAGCCTCCCGCGCATCCCCACTACACCGCTCTCCTACGCCGACGCGCGTCCCATTCTCGAGAACCTCGCGGGTCCGGAGTCGCCGCGCGCGTGGCAGGGCGCGTTGCCTTTCACCTATCACGTGGGGCCGGGGCCGGTCCGCGCCCGCATGAAGCTCAAGCAGGACTACGCCTATCGCACCATCTGGAATGTGATCGGAAAGATCCGGGGCCGCGAATTTCCCGATGAATGGGTCACTTCCGGCAACCATCGCGACGCCTGGGTGTACGGTGCCGTGGACCCCAACAGCGGAACCGCGTCGCAGCTCGAAGCCGCGCGCGCCCTGGGCGCGCTGCTCAAGACCGGCTGGCGTCCGCGCCGGACCATTATTCTCGGCAGTTGGGACGCCGAGGAGCAGGGCCTGATTGGCTCCACCGAGTGGGCTGAACATTTCGCGAAAGAACTGTCCGGAGCCGTGGCCTACGTCAACATCGATGCCGGTGCCTTCGGACCGAAATTTTCCGCCAACGCCGTTCCATCGCTGAAGCAGTTCGTGCGCGAAGTTACGAAGGCTGTGCCCAGCCCGTCCGGTGGTTCCGTGTACGACGCCTGGAAGCTCGCCAAGGAGAAAGAAGCAGCAGAGAAGCGCGCCAAGGAGAAGGAAGCAGCGGAAAAGACTTCGCCCGATCTAGGCGGAAGCGAGCGCGCGCCCATAGCGGGGTCGGTCGATCTTCCCGTCGGCGACCTGGGCAGCGGCTCTGACTACACCGCCTTCCTGCAACACCTGGGCGTGCCTTCCACGGACGTGAGCTCTTCCGGCCCCTACGGCGTGTATCACTCCGTGTTCGACAATTTCGCCTGGTTCTCCAAATTCGGCGACCCGGGCTTCCATTATCTGCAGCAGATGGCGCGCGTCTACGGACTCCAGCTTCTGCGTATGTCGGAAGCCGACGCCTTGCCGTACGACTACCAGACGTATGGAAAAGAGGTCGCTGTCTACCTGCAGATGGCGCAAAAGAAGTCGGCCCGTGTGCTGGGCAAGGATGCTCCGGACTTTTCTTCGGCCCTGGATGCGGCCAAGCGCCTGACCGCCGCCGGAACCAAAATCAAGAAGGCTCAACGCGAGGCTGATGCCAAAGATCTGCCCCGGCTCAATCGCATCGTGCGCGAAGTCGAGCGCGCCTTCCTGCTGCCCAACGGTCTCCCCAACCGGCCGTGGTTCCGCCACGCCATCTACGCGCCCGGGGAGTACACCGGCTATGCCGCTGTGGTGCTGCCCGGCGTGAACGAGGCGCTGGACGCCTCCGACGCCGAGCGCACTCGCACCCAACTGGCCGCACTGGTGGACGCCATCAACCGCGCGGCGGAAGTTCTGGAGAAGCACTGAACGCCTTGTCTCGCCCGCCCGAATCACCGATTCCACCCACTTAAGGCGGCTGTCATTCCGAGCGAAGCGAGGAATCTATGCATTTCGCTCGAATCACCAACGCCAGGTGGGTACACGGCGAATCGCCTGCAAAGCGATGCCTTACTTCGCGGTCAGCTTCTGGATGAGCTCGGAATAGTCCTTCTTCTCCAAGCCATGAACTTCCTTGTTGTACTCGTCCACCTTCGATGAATAGTTCATGGAGCAGAACTTGGGTCCGCACATGGAGCAGAAGGCGGCCGTCTTGTAGTAGTCGTCGGCCAGAGTCTCGTCGTGCATGGCGCGCGCAGTTTCCGGATCGAGCGAGAGCGCGAACTGTTTCTCCCAGTCGAAGCGATAGCGCGCATAACTCAGCGCGTCGTCGCGGTCGCGCGCGCCCGGACGCTGCCGCGCCACGTCGGCGGCATGCGCCGCGATCTTGTAGGCGATGATGCCGTCCTTCACGTCCTTCTCGTTGGGCAGGCCGAGGTGCTCCTTGGGCGTGACGTAGCACAGCATGGACGCCCCGTACCATCCGATCATGGCCGCGCCAATGGCCGACGTAATGTGGTCGTATCCGGGAGCGATGTCCGTCACCAGCGGGCCCAGCGTGTAGAACGGCGCCTCATAGCACCAATCCACTTCCTTCTCCACCTGCTCCTTGATTTTGTCCATGGGGACGTGGCCGGGGCCTTCGATCATCACTTGCACGTCGCGCTCCCAGGCCTTCTTCGTCAGTTCGCCCAGCGTGCGCAGTTCGGCGAACTGGGCTTCGTCGGACGCGTCGGCCACCGAACCGGGCCGCAACCCGTCGCCCAGAGAATAGGAAACGTCGTAGCGGGCGAGAATCTTGGTGATGTCGTCGAAACGCTGATACAGGAAGTTCTGCTTGTGGTGATGCGCCATCCATTGCGCCAGGATGGCGCCGCCGCGGCTCACGATCCCGGTAATGCGCTTCGACACCAGCGGCAGATACTCGATGAGCACGCCCGCGTGGATGGTCATGTAGTCCACGCCCTGCTCGGCCTGCTCGTGGATTACCTCCAGCATCAGGTCGGCGCTCAGGTCTTCGATGCGCTTCACGCGCGTCACCGCTTCGTAGATGGGCACGGTCCCGATGGGCACAGGCGAGTGCCGCAGGATGGCTTCACGGATCTCGTGGATGCCTCCACCGGTGGAGAGGTCCATAGCGGTGTCCGCCCCGAAATGGACAGCGGTGTGCAGCTTGCGCAATTCTTCGTCGACGTTCGAGGTTACCGCCGAGTTGCCGATGTTGGCGTTGATCTTGCACTTCGCGGCGATGCCGATGGCCATCGGCTCCAGCTCGGGATGGTTGATGTTCGCAGGGATGATCATGCGCCCGCGCGCCACTTCGTTGCGCACCAGCTCCGGTGCGATCTCCTCGCGCCGCGCCACGTACTCCATCTCTTCCGTGATCACCCCGCGACGGGCGTAATGCATCTGGGAGAAGTTCGTGTCGCCGCTGCGCGCCGCTTCTTCGCGACGCCGCGCGATCCACTCCGCCCGCGGCTGTCGGATGCCTTCCGCGGTGACGGTGCTTCCGTTGTTTCCGTTGGTGTTCATGAAGTTCAAAGTCGATTATAGCGCCGCTCTCCTGCCGCCTGCGACCTGATACCTGACACCTGCCACCTTGACCCTGTCTTCCACGCAGCGTACATTTTTCTCAGCATGTCTTCTGGCGCCAACCGCTACGTCCGCTTCGGCTCCGCCATATCCATCATCGTGGTTTCCCTGGCGTATCTCGCATACACCGGAGTGGAGCAAAGCAAGAGCTACTACGTCACCATCAAAGAGCTGCGCACCATGGACGACGCTCGCCACGCCAAGCGGCTGCGCGTTGCGGGCAACGTGCAGCCCGGCTCCATCAAGCGCCAGGGCACGCTGGTTGAGTTCGTCCTGGTGGAAGAGGGACAGACTCTGCCCGTGATTTACAAGGGCACCGAGGCGCCTCCGGACACGTTCAAAGACGACTCGCAGGCCCTGGTCGAGGGCCGCTTCGATCGCGACGGCGTCTTCCGCGCCCACCATCTTCAGGCCAAGTGCGCTTCCAAGTACGACCCGCAACAGCAGCAACAGGCGAAGCCTGCACCCGGCACCCCGCAAGCCCAGCCCGCGGCCGCACCTGCCACTGCGACCTCCGGTTCCTGAAGCCTCCGTCTCGCCTGCACCAAGCTTGAGCGTCTTTGTTCTTTCGGAAGGGCACGGCTCGGTAGGTCGGGCCTTCAGGCTCGACTCGCAGGGCGACCGTGCCGTTAATCCGGCCCATGAAGAATTGTCATCCCGAGCGAGCGCGACTGACGCGACGGCAAAGCCGGCGCGAGAAGGAGCGCGAGTCGAGGGATCTCGGTTCTACGCACGTCGGGCTCCCTGTTACACTCCCTGCAAAAGCCCGTGTCCTCGCAGCCTAACGCGCCTGCCGTCGAACTACGCAATCTGACCAAGGTCTTCGGTTCGTTCGCCGTGCTGCGCGATCTTACGGCCACCTTCGAGCGCGGACGCCTGTACGCCGTCTTCGGAGAAAACGGGGCAGGGAAGTCCACCCTGCTGCGGCTGATCGCCGGCCTGGCCCGGCCCACCAGCGGACGTGTGGAGATCTTGGGTGAAAGCGACCCGCGCGCGATCACGGCGCGCCTGGGCTACATGGCGCACGCTTCCATGCTTTACGACGAGCTTTCAGCGCTGGAAAACCTCCGGTACTTCGGTGCGCTCTACGGCGTGAGTTCTCGCCGCTCGGAGGAGAGCCTGGTGGCGGTGGGGCTCGATCCGGCCCTGGCTCGCCCCGTCGGCGAGTATTCCCAGGGCATGCGGCAGCGGGCTTCTTTGGCGCGCGCCATCCTGCATGATCCCGAGTTGCTTCTGCTCGATGAACCTTTTTCCAACGTGGACGCCGCCTCCGCGCGCTCCATCGCGAAGCTGCTCGGCCAGATGCGCGCTCAAGGCAAGACCATTCTCGTGGTGACCCATCAGGCTGCGCTGCTGAAGGGCATCGCCGACGAATCGCTACGCCTCGCTGCGGGACGCATCGCGGCCCGCGCGCCCGGCATCGCGGCCGCGGAACGTGTGGAAGCGGGCGACTCGCCTGCACCGGCGCAGGTTCAGGAGGCGAGCCCATGAACCCGCTGCTCACCATCACTCGCGCCACTCTGGCCAACGACCTGCGCCTGGAATGGCGTTCCAAGGACGCCATCAATGCGGTGCTGTTCTTCGCGCTGCTCGTGGTGGTGATTTTCAGCTTCTCTTTCGAACCCACGGCCGAGGAGTCGCGTCGCATTGTCGGAGGCCTGGCCTGGGTGGCGATCCTGTTTTCCGCGGTAGTGGCCCTGAACCAGGCCTGGGTGCGCGAGCTGCGCAACCAGGTGCTCGACGCCTATCGCGTCTCGCCCGCGCCTGCCAACGCCCTTTTTCTGGGCAAGGCGCTGGCCAATTTCCTGTTCGTGCTGGTGGTCGAGGCGTTCATGACGCCGCTCTTCATCGTCTTCTACAACCTGCGCGCGCTGGGTCAGTCGCACCTGCTGGTCTGGATCTTCGTGCTGGGGACGTGGGCCCTGGTCGTCACTGGGACCTTCTTCGCCACGCTCTCCCTGCGCACACGCGCCCGCGAACTTATGCTGCCGCTGATCCTGTTTCCGTTCTGCATTCCGGCCGTGCTGGCCATGGTGTCGGCCACCACGGCCGTGCTCACCGGCGAAGGTTCGGCGCGACTGGCCATCGAGTTCCTGGCGGTTTACGATGTGGTGTTCACAACCGTTTCGCTACTGTTGTTTGAAAGCGTCCTGCACGCCGAATGAGACCGCACTCTGCACTTTCAGCCCTCGCCACCTTCGCGCTGCTGGTCTGGGGATACCACCAGGCCATGTTCGCTGCGCCCACCGAAGTCACCATGGGCGACATTCAGCGCATCTTCTATTACCACGTGCCTTCGGCGTGGACGGCTTTTCTTTGCTTCATTGCAAATCTGGTGGCGTCCATCGCCTACCTGAAGAACCAGCGCCCGCGCTCCGATGCCGCCGCCGTAGCCACGGCCGAGGTCGGAGTGGTCTTCTGCACCGTAGTCCTCATCACGGGGCCGCTCTGGGCGAAGCCCGTGTGGGGCATCTGGTGGACATGGGACGCGCGCCTTACTTCGACGCTGGTGCTGTGGCTCATCTATGTAAGCTACCTGCTGCTGCGGCGTTTCTCGACCGGCGAGCAGAAAGCTACGCTGGCCGCGGCGCTGGCCGTCTTCGGATTCGTGGACGTCATCTTCGTGTACATGTCCATCCGCTGGTTCCGCACCCAGCATCCGCAACCTGTAATTGGAGGCGGCGAAGGCTCGGGCCTGCATCCCGACATGCTGTTCGCCTTGCTGGTGAACTTCGCCGCGTTTCTCGCCCTGGCCGGACTGCTCATCAGCCTGCGCTACCGGCTAGAGCGTCTGCGCCAGGAAATGGACGATGCCCGCGCGCTCGGAGCTCTGGCCGCGCACGAGGAGGTACCGTCGCGATGAGGAACCTCTACCTCGCCTACGCCGCCACCTGGTTCATTCATGGCGTGTTCCTGGTGTCGCTGGCACGCCGCTTCTTCCGGCTGAAGCGTGAGTTTGAGGCGATGAAACGGAAGTAGCCGCGTATCAGAGCACGACTTCAGTCGTGCCGAAACAGATGCACCCTGGGAATTGTCATCCCGAGCGAGCGCGACTGACGCGACGGCGAAGCTGGCGTGATAGGGAGCGCGAGTCGAGGGATCCTGGTTTTTTCGGACACTAGCATGAGCCCCGCCACCCATCCCGCCCGCATCATCGGCTACATCTTCCTACCTATCGGGATCGTACTGCTGGGAGTAGCGGTGTGGCTGGCGGAGCAGCGGCGAGAGATCCTCAACACCTGGCCGGAAACGCAGGCCGAGGTCACCTACAGCGAGCTCACCTATAGCCGCAGCCGCTCCGGCAGTTCGATGTACTCGGCTGAATACGTGTTTCGCTACACCGTGAACGGCCGAGAATACACCGCCCGCGACGGTCCCGGCTACAGCACTTCCTCCTACAGTTCGATGGAAGAAAAAGTGCAGAGGTACGCGCCCGGGACCCGCCATCCCATCCACTACAATCCCCAGAACCCGCAGGAAATCCGGATCGAGGTAGGCTACAACCTCAGCACCTTCGGGATTCCCCTGATGGTGGCTGCCATGGGCCTGGTTTTCGCAGGACTCGGGCTGGGAGTGGTCCGCGGCGGCGGGCGCTCCCGCTACACCGACCTGGTGCGCTGTCCCGCCTGCGGAAAGCAGACTCTGGCCAGACATCCAGCGTGCATCCGCTGCGGCGCCGCCTTGCCACCAACGGCGGAAGTCCCGGAATCACAGTAGGTCCGAAGAGGTCGCCGTCATGGGCCGCACCGTGCTGAAGGTCATCGCCCTCGCCGCCTTGCTGGGCGGAGGGTTCCTGATCATCGGATCGGTTTCCAGCTACCATCGCAATCGCAAAGCCCTCGAAACCTGGCCGGTTGCGGATGCAATCGTCGCTCGCAGCGAGGTGAAGCAACCGGGTGTGGGACGGGCATCCGCAAAATATCAGGCCGAGTTTGAGTTCCGTTTCACCGTGGAGGGCCAAGAACACACTGGGACTCTCACCGCGTCCAGCCGCACGTTTTCCCGCGCAGAGTCCGCGAAAGAAACCAGCCGCTTCCCTGCAGGCTCGCGGCACCGCATCCGCTACAACCCTGCGAAGCCGAGTGAGATCCTTCTCGACGTAGACCCATCCGCCTACTTCCACACCGCCGTGGTGCCATTCCTGGTGGGTGCGGTGATGGCGTTGCTGGGTGCAGTGGTGTTCGGAGCGACTCTCTTCAAGGCAAGAGCGCAATGACGCGCG
>JBOGLL010000383.1:0-6897 GCA_050746065.1 Terriglobales bacterium
ACCAGATCCTGGGCACGCTGGGTGGATCGCTGGAGAGCGACGACCCGGTGCTGCGCACTCTGCGGGAAACCATGGACATGGAGGTAGAGCGCATTTTCCGACTGCTGTCTCTGCTCCATCCGCAATACGACCTGCACAGCGCCTATGTGGGTTTGCAGTCGAAGAACGCCGTGGTGCACGACAACGCCCTGGAGTTCCTGGACAACGTGCTCAAACCGCAACTGCGCAGCGCCCTGGTGCCACTGCTGGACAGCGACGTGGGCGTAGCCGAGCGCGCCCGCCTGGGCAGCAACCTGGTGCATGCCAGTCTGGAGACGCGCGAAGAAGCGGTGGCCGCCCTGGTGGCCAGCGAAGACCCGTGGCTCAAATCGTGCGGAGCCTACGCCATCGGGACGTTGCGGCTGTTCTCTCTGGCCGAGAAGCTGGAGGACTGCCTCACCCACGACGACCCCCTGCTGCGCGAGACCGCCCGCCAGGCCAAGATGAGGCTGGCGACGCTGGGGTGAGGGTTTTGAATCATTGAATCATTGCCAAGACTTCAATGGGACCTTGGCGTCCGTGATGCCTGATATCAATGACTCAATGATTTATTGCTTCAATGATTCAATCTCCTTTATGCTCGCTGCATGGCGGCAAGGGTGACCCTGCTGGCGAGTGGTAGTCGGGGTAATTGTGCCGTCCTCTCCAGTTCCACGACTCGGCTTCTCCTGGACGCCGGTCTTTCCTGCCGCGAGACCCTGAAGCGCATGAAGGCGGCGGGAGAAGATCCCGAAGGCCTGGACGGCATTCTGATTTCCCATGAACACTCCGACCACGTTGCCGGCCTGCC
The DNA here is from genome assembly GCA_050746065.1 of Terriglobales bacterium. GTDB lineage: Bacteria > Acidobacteriota > Terriglobia > Terriglobales > Acidobacteriaceae > CAZXVY01. The sequence goes on from JBOGLL010000383.1 coordinate 830, forward strand.
CGTGCTGGCGCGCAAGCTCAAGGCCCCGGTGTACATGACTGCGGCGACTCATGCCGTCTGGTGGAAGCAGTACCGCAGCGGGCGCGAAGATGCCAAGCCCCTCGAACGCCTGGAATGCTTCGCCTCCGGCCGCAGCTTTCAGGTAGGCGACATTCAGGTGACGCCGTTCACCATCCCGCACGATGCCGCCGATCCCGTCGGTTTCACTTTCCGCGTAGAGGGCACGAAACTCGGCTTCGTGACCGACCTGGGCTACATGCCGGCCAACGTCCGCCACCACCTGAAGGGATGCGATGGGCTGGTGGTCGAGTCCAACCACGATGTGGAGATGCTGCGCGCCGGGCCCTATCCCTGGTCGGTCAAGCAACGGGTGATGAGCCGCGTAGGACACCTCTCCAACGAGGCACTCGCCGAATTCTTTTCCGGTGACTACGATGGGGGGGCGGCTTTTCTGATCCTCGCCCACCTCTCCGAACAGAACAACCATCCGGAGATCGCGCGGGGAGCGGCTGAGCAGGCCCTGGGCCCCCGCCGGAACCTCTTGTCGAACCGGCTGCTGCTGGCCGGGCAGGACCAGGCGCTCGACCCCATCTGGCTGTAGACTAGGAACAGCATGGAGCGGAAGTGTGTGGACCAGGTCGTGGGCGGCATCCTGGCGGGATGGCGGTATGACATCTCCGGCATTGCTCCCGACATGCGCGGCGACTACGAGCAGCACTTGGCCGCGTGCGCCTTTTGCCGCTCCCGGCAGCGCCTGCACCGCATCGTGGACGTCAGCCTGATCCTGCTCTCTACTGTTTCCGCCGGGCTTTTCCTGCTGGCTTTCGGAGTGATTTGGCACTTCTCACCCCGTCATGCGCTGCTACTGCAAATCGCCGCACTCGTGGGTTTTGCGCTCTCCGGTGCGCTCTGGGTGGCAGTGGCCGTGGCTACGCCCGCGCCCGTGGTTATGGCAGATGCCGCCCGGATGGGCGCCCGCCGCCTGCATGAACGCCTGCCGGACGAGATTCGCAGCCGTATTCCCGAAGAGCTCCGGCCCAAGCCCTAGGACTTGTTTGTGAACAGATCGTTCTCCAACCCTGGACGCGCAACGGCGGTGACGTTGGCGCTGGCCATGGCCCTGATGGGCGCGGCGCCCACCGTTGCCTTTTGCCAGGCCATGTGCCTTCCGGCGCAAGCGCAGACGGCCCATCATGCGGCATCGGCACCAGCCCATCATCACTCATCGCACGCTACCCAGTCCCCCCAGCCTGTTTCTGTGCTGAAGGACAGCTTGGCATGCGAGACGCTGGCGCAAGTTGCGCTGCTGCGACGGCAGAATGCTCTGGGCAAAGACCGTCAGGTCGAAACTGCGGCCGCAGCGGATGCAGTGATTCCATCGCGGGACTGGCCGGCAAACCGCAATTCCGCTTCACGATTCCCGGACCACCACGGTCCGCCTGTTAGTGCTCCGCCCCTCCTGTCTCTTCGCGTCTAGACATCCTTCGGTTTCGGGGCTAAAGCCCCTCCTTGAGAAAGAAGACTGCGTCGGCGCGGCTTTAAGCCGCGCCCTTTCAAAGACAAGAGTCAAAAATCCAAAGCGTGCCGCTAACCAGCCACAGCACGGCCAGCCGTGCCACAGACAGTCCAACGAACGCTTAAGAGCTAAGGGCTAAGAGCTGAGAGCCAATGGCCCAACTCATTGGGAGAACCGTCATGAATAGTCGTCGCAATTTCTTGCGTAGCGCGTTTGCCATCGGCGCGGCCGCTGCTGCGGTAGGGAAGACCGCCGCCGCGCAGTCGGAACACACGCACAGCAGCGAACCGCAATCCAGTCGAGGCCAGGGTATGCCGGTTGCAGTCGAAACGCCTGACGTTCCGCAGCTTGCCTGGCGCGCAGAGAACGGCGCCAAGGTCTTCCATCTGATCGCGGAGCCGGTGAAGCGGGAAGTGTGGCCCGGCAAAGTGCTCGACCTCTGGGGCTACAACGGCTCGGTGCCCGGCCCGACCATTCAGGTGAACGAAGGTGACCGCGTCCGCATCATCGTGGACAACCACCTGCCCGAGCCCACGTCCATGCACTGGCACGGGTTCGAGATCCCTAACAACATGGACGGCATGCCCATCCTCAGCCAGCCGCTCATCCAGCCCGGCGAGAGGTTCATCTACGAGTTCACCCTGAAGCAGAACGGGACGTTCTTCTACCACTCGCACATGGCCATGCAGGAAATGATGGGCATGATCGGGCTGTTCATCATGCATCCGCGGCAGGTCTTCCGGCCGCGCGTGGACAAGGACTTCGGTTTCGTGTTGCAGGAGTTCTCCGTGCTTCCCAACGCAACCGTCCCGAACACCACCTCCATGGAGTTCAACTGGCTGACCATGAACGGCAAGGCCGCGCCCGCGACGACTCCGCTCATCGTGCGCATTGGCGAGCGCGTGCGGCTGCGCTGGGTGAATCTGGGCATGGACCACCATCCCATCCACGTGCACGGCCACACGTTCGTGGTGACGGGTTCGGAAGCCGGGCGCCAGCCGCACGCCATCTGGGCGCCGAAGAACACCGTGCTTGTGGGAGTGGCCGAGGCGGCCGACCTGGAGTTCGTCGCCGACAATCCCGGCGACTGGAGGGTGCACTGCCATCTTCCGCACCACATGATGAACCAGATGTCGTCCATGACCGGCCCGCTCTGGTTCGGAGGCCAGGGCATGGCCGCCGGCCGCGGCATGGAAGAAGGCATGGGGTTCGTGCGCGGCGGCAACGCTACGTCAGGAAGCTTGGGTCCGAGCCTGGGCCGCGGCATGGGTGTGGGTTCGGAGCTTGAACGCGCCACCACGAACCTCGCACTGCAGCACGGCCACGGTCACGATGCCGGGCTGTGGAAGTCCGCGGCCAATGCCGGGCAGGTTCCTGGCTATCCCCAGGACCACTTCATGGTGCTCGACCGCGAAGTGGAGAAGCCCGAAACCTACGGCTTGCCGGTGAACTGGACGGGCGGAATGATGGGCATGATGACGCTGCTGCGCGTCCTGCCGCCGGACCTGTATGACCAGATCCAGGCTAAGCGCCGCAGCCAGCCCGAACAGAAAGTAGAACAACATGAGCACAAGGGATAACCGCGTTCCGAGCGAGTTGCCAGCAGCGAGTGCGACGGAAGCGAGTCGAAGGAACCCTACCCTCAGGAGAACCGTCATGAAAATTGCGAATCGCGCGCTTCTCTTCATCCTCTTGCTGACAGTGTTGCTGGCGGGCATGGCCCATCCTCAAGCCAGCACCACGCCCACGCTCCGCCTGGAAGATCTGGAGCAGATGGCATTGGCCGGCAATCCCACGCTCAAGCAGGCAGACGCGGAAGTGCGCGTAGCGGCGGGACGCAGGCAACAGGCCGGGCTCTATCCCAATCCCACCGTGGGCTACACCGGTGAGGAAATCCGCGGAGGCTTCGCGCGTGGCGGCCAGCAGGGCTTCTTCATCGAGCAGACGTTTGTGCTGGGCGGCAAGCTCAGAAAGTCGCAGCAGGTATTCGTGCAGGAACATGTGCAGGCCGAAGCCGAGGCGGAAGAGCAGCGCTTCCGCGTGCTGAATGCCGTCCGCCTGCTGTACTACCAGGCGCTGGCCGCGCAGGAAATGCTGGCCCTGGACGAGCAGCTCGCTAAGCTCGCCGGCGATGCTGTGGCCACCACGCGCCAGCTCCACAACGTGGGCCAGGCGGACCTGCCCGACCTGCTCCAGGCGGAGATCGAGCAGCAGCAGGCCGAACTGGTGGTCGTCGTCGAAGAGAACACGCGCGAGCGCATCTGGCGGGCGCTGGCCGCGGTGGTGGGAAATCCCGGGCTCAAGCCTGTGCCGCTGGCAGGAAGTCTGGAGGCTGATCTGCCACACCTCGATGCGGACACGTGGTTGCAGGCGCTGATCAGCGAGAGTCCGGCAGTAAAGATAGCCCGCGCAGGTGTGGCCCGGGCCGAGGCCATGACGGCCCGCGCTTCGGCGCAGCCCATCCCCGACCTCAAGGTCCGCGCCGGTTTGCAGCAGAACCGCGAGTTGATGGAAACCACAGGACATGCCGTCGGCCTGCAATGGTTTGCGGAAGTCGGCGTCGAGATTCCCCTGTTCAACCGCAACCAGGGGCAGGTGGCAGCGGCGCGCGCCGAACGTGAGCGCGCGCTAGAAGAAGTGCGGCGCGTGGAGCTGGTGCTGCGCGAGCGCTCTGCGTCACTGTGGAGCAACTACCAGAGCGCCCGCGCTCTGGCCGACCGCTACCGCGCCCAGATGTTGCCGCGCGCGCAGAAGGCCCATGAACTCTACCTGGCCAAGTACCAGATGGTGGCCGCGTCTTATCCGCAGGTGCTCATCGCGCAGCGTACCCGCTTCCAGCTTCAGCGGGAGTACATTGACGCGCTCACCGGCGTCTGGACGAACGCCATCGCGCTGCGCGGCTTCCTGCTCACCGACGGCCTCGAAGCTCCTGCCAAGTCCGGGGAGATGGACCTGCCGGTGCGCGAAATCAACGTGCCCAGGGGAAGGATAATGATGGAGGAGAGATGAAGGGGCAGGAGGCAGGAAGTGTGCACCTACTCCGTCTGGAGTCCGCCTATGAGGTCGCGAAGGCGCTCCACGCGGTGCTCAAGACACCAGCGCTCGATGGCGCTGACGATATTCTCCGTCGCGCATGGGTCCCAGTAGCTGGCGGTGCCCACCTGGACGGCGGTGGCGCCGGCCAGTATGAACTCAATGACGTCCTCGGCGGTGGTGATGCCGCCCATGCCGATCACGGGAATATCCACCGAGTGAGCGGCTTCATACACCATGCGTAGCGCGATGGGCTTGATGGCTGGTCCGGATAGGCCGGCGGTGATGTTGGAGATGCGCGGCCGGCGGGTTTCGGAATCGATGGCCATGGCTACGAAGGTGTTGACCAGAGAGAGGGCGTCCGCCCCGGCGTTGGCCGCGGCGTGCGCCATCCGCGGAATGCTGGTGACGTTGGGGGAAAGCTTCACGATGAGCGGTCGCGCGGCCGCGCCCTTGGCCGTGGCTACCACTTCCTCGAGCAGCACCGGGTCGGACCCGAAGCTGATGCCGCCGCGCCTGGTGTTGGGACAGGAAACATTCAGCTCGTAGGCGGCGATGCCCTCGCCCTCGTTCAGGATGCGGATGGTGGTCTCGTAGTCCTCCACGGTGTAGCCGAATACATTGGCCAGCACCACGATGTCCTTTTTCTTGCGCAGCAGCGGGAGTTTTTCTTCCACGAAGGCGCGAGCACCGATGTTTTGCAGGCCGATGGAGTTCAGCATGCCGGCGGCGCTCTCAAAAATGCGCGGCGGAGGGTTGCCAGCCATGGGTTCGCGCGACAGGCCTTTGACCACGAATCCGCCCAGCCGGGAGAGGGTGACGATGTCCTCGAACTCGATGCCGTAGCCGAATGTCCCGCTGGCGGCGATGACCGGATTCTTCAGCCGGATGCCGGCCACGGTCACGCTGAGATCGGGCGGTTGCGACGATCCGGGCGAAGTTATGACCGGACCGCTCATCTGTTTCCCGCTTGCGGTGAGGCTGGAGCAGCCTGCGCCGCTGAGGCCTCTCCATGCTGCGCGGCCAGAGCTTCGGTGAGCACGCGTCCCACGCTGTGCGAAGGCCGCGGAATGCCGAGCAGCACGCTCAGCGTCGAGACCATATCCACAGGCTCGGCCGCGGTGTAATACTTGCCCGGCCGGAAGGGAAGTCCGAAGAAAGCCAGAGGCACGTGCGTATCGTAGGCGTAGGGCGTGTGGTGGTCGGTGCCTTCCGTTTGCGACACGTCATAAATGGCGGGAACGCCCAGTACGTGCCAGCCGCCGCGGGGCGAGGTGCTGTGCGCGTAGCGGCGCGACATGTCGCTCGACGGGATCTGCCCGCTTGCGATTTGCGAGTGGGTATAGAAGCTGCGCCAGCGCCCGCCCTTCACCAGAAGCTCGCCTACCAGGCGCTCGGCGTCCGCCTGCTTGAGTCCAGCGGCGGTGAAGGCGTCGGCCGAGAGATAGGCCACCGGCCAGTCGAGCGACGGAACATATTCAGCCGGTTTGCCTGCGGAGAGGCGCTCTGTGAGCTGCGC
>JBOGLL010000384.1:0-10999 GCA_050746065.1 Terriglobales bacterium
GTGCCGTAAGGCCCGGCGAAGTTGATGAGCACGGAGCCGTCCTGGCGCGTGCGCAGGGTGTACGGGCCGAGCTCAATGCGCTCCAGGCCCGATTCGGTCATCCAGGCGATCAGCTCCTGGTCCGGAATCTTCAGATATTCGCGCACCGTCTGGAAGGACAACGATGGATACCAATCCAGTTCCTGGTATCGGTTAAGCAGAAAGGCGCGACGCATGGTGCCGTCGGGGTCGGGAGTGTTGTTAAAGAAGCCGTAGGAGAGAGCAGCCTCGGCCAGGGGCTTGATGTTAGCTTCGACCGCGATGGATACCGGGCCGCCGGCTTGCTCCCACGCGGTTCCGATCTTGAAAGTCTGGCCCGTCTTGACCGGGGAGACCAGGGGGAACACCTCGCCCCAGGCGATTTGGAAATAGGCCTCGGCCGCGGCCACGTCCAGGGCCGTGGCGCGTTCCTTGTCCAGAAAGATGTGTCCCAGGATCACATTGCCCGACTTCTTCATGGACTCGGCCAGGCGGCGGTCGTAGTCGCGGGCCACCTGGAGGGCTGCGATTTTTTCGCGCCACGGCGAGGGCCCGACTCCACGCAATTCCTCCAGGACCTCCACCGCGGAGTTTTTCTCCGGCGTGGGAAAGGTTACGTCGAAGGCGATGATGCGCGCTCCCGAAGCGTGCAGGCGACCGATCAACCGGGCATAGGCGCTGCGCGAGATGGGGAAAGCGCCTTCGCGCTGCAGGGTCTTTTCGTCAATGTCCACAATGACGATGGCGGGATCGGTGGCGCGCTTTCCGCGCAGGTTGAAGCGGGCGTCCAGCGAGCGCAGCTCAATGTTCTGCACGAAGGCGAAGCCGGGTGCAGGATGTCCGCCGATGCCGGAATAGGCAAACACCACCAGCCCGGCGAGCGTGACCGCGAAGGAAATGAACAGCGAGACGTGGCGCGCAACGAATTGGCGCAGGCCCTTCATGACGGCTTCAGCGCAACGCATCTTACAACGCCGCAGCCTTGCGCCGGCTCCGGAAAAAATCCGAAGCGACACGGTGTAGCGGGTGTAAACTGAAAGCCTGCGACAGCAGCGATCCTAAATTGTTCACCTCGCTTCGTTCGTCTGTGTTGGGTTTTTGAAACGGGGTTACTTTTACTCCGGCCCGCGGGCTGCCCTTGAGGCACGCCGGAAGTTAGCGGGCGCCACCTTAATAATACTTCCAGCCGAAAAGGAGGCTACTTGTCATGTTTGCCAGAGTGGTGGAACTGAACTGCAAACCGGAGAAAATCGGAGAACTCAGGACCCGCCTAGACCAGGAGGTCCTGCCCCTGCTTAGGAAGCAGAAGGGCTTTGTGGATGAACTGGTGCTGAACTCCGACCGGGAAACGGGACACGTTCTGGCCATCAGCCTGTGGAACACGCGGGACGATGCCGAACGCTACCAGCGCGAAGTTTACGGGAAGATCGCCGAGCAACTGCGGCCCGTCATCAACGGAGAGCCGCAAGTGCAGACCTTCAATGTGGACCTCTCCACGCCGCACAAGATCGCGGCCAAGGCTGCCTGACGCAAGAACTCCCGGCACTCCTGCAAGGGAGTGCCGGGAACCAAGGCCTGCAAATCACCGGTTCGGAGATACAATAGCGCCCTCACGATCCGGGAGCCCAGCCTGGTCCTTCTCGGGAATTCGGGTCCTGCCGGAAGCGAGCAAGCACGTATCGTCGAAAGGAGCATCATCATGGTTGCAAGGGTGCTGGAATTCAACGTTAGTCCCGATCGAATCAACGAACTGAACACCAAGCTGGACAACGAGGTACTGCCCATCCTGCGGAGCCAGACCGGCTTCGTGGACGCCGTCTGCCTGCACTCGAAGGAAGAGGCCGGGCGCGTGCTGGGCATCAGCCTGTGGCGCACCGAATCGGACCTCGAAGGTTACGAACGTGATGCGGCTCCGCGCATCGCGCAGAGCCTCGGGACCGTCCTCGCGGGAGCGCCACGCACGTCGCACTACAGCGTGGACCTTTCTACCTTCCACAACATCACCGCCACACAGAAGGCCGCCTAGCTTTTTCCTGATTACGTCCGGCGCGTGCCGACTCCGCGCCGGATTTTCTCTTCCTCGAGTCCTCAGGGCCCAAGTGTCCCCTGCGGCGTGAGTCATCTGCCCGGAACGAATCGGATGCTATACTGCGCCGATTTTCGGAGGTAGAAATGACACGGGCGCTATCTATTTTCCTCTGGACCCTGGTGGTGTCGTGCGCGGTCGCGGCACAGACTTCACCCTTTCTTCCGGAAGACCTCTATCGAAAGCTGGATAACGAAGTTTCCGGCGACCTGGCCTACGACCATCTGCGCACTTTGACGCAGTACCACGCGCCACACGGGGCCACGCGCGACTTCAAAAGGGAAGCCCAGTGGGTGGCCGACAAGGCGCGCGAAGCCGGGCTGGAAGACGTGGTGTTTCACGAGCTGCCTTACGACGGCGTGGGCTGGTCGCCGCTTTCCGGGGAAGCCTGGCTGCTCGAGACTGGACCGGACGGCAAGATGCTGGAGGTGAAGCTGGGCAGCTACGCCGAGGTGGCCACCACCATCGCCGACTACTCGCGCTCTACGAACCTCGAGGCCGATTTGGTGGACGTGGGCGCGGGCATCAAGGAAGAGGACTATGCCGGCAGGGACGTGAAGGGGAAAATCGTGCTCGCCAGCGGCAGCCCGAAGACCGTCGAGGCCGAAGCAGTGTGGAAGCGCGGGGCGCTGGGCATTATTTCCTACTACTCGTCGCGGGCCACTCCCAGTGACTATCCCGATCAGGTAGCGTGGGCCGGAATCCACGACAAGGCGGGCGCGGACGGAAAGGAGCCGTCGTTTGCCTTCATGGTGTCGTGGCGGATAGGGACGGGGCTGCGCCAGAAGCTGATGGGCAGAGCGGCCTCAAGTTTTCTCAGTGCCGACGTGCCGGAGAAGCCTCCAGCGGCGTTGCGCGTGCGCGTCCATATCGAAAGCGAGATCGTGCCCAACCCGACCCACGGCCTGGTGGAAGGATGGATCCGCGGGAGGAGCATCCATGACCAACAGGTGGTACTAACGGCGCATCTCCAGGAAGAGCGCTTCAGCGCCAACGACGACCGCTCGGGCTGCGCCAACCTGCTGGAGATCGCCCGCGCTCTCACGCGAATGATCCGAGAAGGCAAGCTGGAACGTCCGGCGCGCGATATCCGCTTCTGGTGGGTGAACGAATTTGACGCGCAGTGGTCGTGGTTCTCGCTGCATCCCGAAGACCGCAAGAATATTTTCGTGGACATCAACCAGGACATGGTGGGCGCCCACCACACCCGCGGCGGGCTCACTCGCGTGCAGCATGTAACCCGCACACCCTGGTCGCGGCCTACGTTTTTCAACGACGTGGTGGAGAGCGTGGTCACTTCGCTGGCCCAGGGGAACAACGCGTACCTGTCAGCCATGCAGGCGGGCAGCGGAGCGCCGGGATGGAACTACTCGCGTCCTCTGGTGTCGCGTCTGGGCTCGCGCGACCGCTACGCAGTCGAGATGGTGCCCTACTTCGATAGCACCGACCATCATCCCTTCAACGACATGGCCATCGGCGCGCAGCACGGCGGCATTACGTTCACCAACTGGCCAGACGAATACATCCACTCCTCCGACGACGACATGTGGCAGCAGGACCGCACCACACTCAAGCGCAATGCCGTGGCGGTAAGCGCGCTAGCGCTGTTCATGGCGAATGCCGGACCTCAGGACGTTTTTCGAGTCACGCCCATGATGGTGCAGGGGTCGATCAGCCGGATTTTCACCGACCATCGCAGCGTGTCGCACCTGGAACTGGAGGGGAAGACGAGCCTTTGCGATCTGCAGAACGTGGCCGCGGCGTCAATGGAGAGGGAGTTTGCGGCGATTGACTCACTGAAGAGTCTGGCCGCGGGCGACGCGCGGGCAGGGGAGGGAATCGAAGCAGCGCAGCAGTTCGTAGCCCTGGCGGCGGTGGGTCTGAAGCAGGCGGCATGCGAACCGGTCTCCGGCAAGCTGGCAGACGACATGCGCGCGCTCAAGGCGAAGATCCCGGTGCGCATCGAGTCCGTCGCCGACTACGTGAAGAAAAAAGCCGACGTGAAGACGGTTCCTGGTTTTCATTTGCTGATGCGCTTTGAAGCCCTCAACTTTGCCGACGGTAAGCGCACTCTGTGGGACATCTACAAGACAGTGCGCGCCGAGGCCCAGGCCGGCGGCGACTGGTACTACGGCGACGTCACTGCAGAGAACGTGCAGAAATATTTCGAGAACGCGGTGGCCGCGGGGATTGTCACGCTGAAGGACGCGCCGCGTCCCGTGAAGGAGAAAGGGAAAAAGAAGAAGGATAAAGTGTGAGCAGGCAGTCGGATCGATCTAGCTATCAATACAACCGGAAGTCGACGGTAATGGTCAGAATTACAGCCACGGGGCGTCCTTCGATGGTTGCGGGCTCGAACGTCCATCGGCTGACCGCCTTGGCGGCTTGTACCGCGAGATCCCAGTCGTCCGCTTTCCGTAACTGGAGACCGTGCACCGTACCTTGGGGACTGACGATTGCGCGAAAAGCCACACCCCCGCCGCGCTTGTCCGCGCGGGCCGAGTCAGGGTATTCGGGATCGGGCGTGTTGAGCCTTTTCGGGGGCTTCACTGCTCGGGTAACGACATAGACCTTCCGCCCGCTCTCAATTTCCCCTACCTCAATCGCTTCTGGGCTCTCGAATAATGGCTTCCAGTCTTCCGAATCACGGAGGCGGTAAACAAGTGTCTTGTCTTGGCGGATTTCCAACTTCTCCGACCGAAAGTTGCTCACGTCAGGAAGTCCACGCTGCTTAGGGATTTCCGCCGAGTCCCGAACGACCTTGCCCAGTATGGCGTGAGCGCCCGCCTCATCGAGATCCCGAGGTGGAAACGTGAATTCCAGGCGCAGCGGTTCGTCCTTCCAAACCAATTGCCAGTTTCCCTGTTGGTCGAAAAATCCCACCAGCCGGTTACCGATCAGCGCAAAGGAATCGCGTTGGACGCTCACGCTGTGGATCTGAAAGTACGCGTCCCCTGCCCAACCTCCCTGCGTAGCCGGGCCTTGAAGGTTGCCCTCGCTGTCGAATCGGAGCCGCTCACCTGCGTAAGGCTGTGTGAGGGCCAGTGCTTTGTTTTCAAGCTGACTCTTCAATCGGCGTTCCAAATCTTTGCGCGAATCGGGTGCAGCCAAGATCAGGGGAGTAAGAAGGCACATCGCGGCAAGGGCCGTCATTGCGCTACGGGAAGGCGCCAGCCTTGACCGGCGGGAACGCTGCAAATGCATAGATCCTTCGCTTCGCTCAGGATGACCGCTGCGAGCTCAGACGCCCGCAAGGCGCGGTCACTTCACATCCTTCATCATCAGCAGCGAGCCAAAGTCCTTCCCGCTTGGCTCCACGCCTCGCGCCACGATGCCGGCGAAGGCCTGCTTGTACTCGGGATAACGCGTCAGGAAGGCGCGGCTCAGGGCCTGGTTGGCGGCGTCGGCCTTGGCGTTGTCGGCGACGCTCTCGGCTTCGTACTTCAGCACCAGCAGGAGTCCCTCGTCGCCAGGCACGGCGAAGACACTGGTGATCCTGAAGGTGCGACCGGCGGCTGGGAGCGTGAGCGGCTTCTCGTAGGGAAGTTCGGCGGGCTGGACCTGCTTCTGTTCGTCGAACAGAGCATCGAGTGTGGGCGTGCCCATGAACGGCAGGGGCGCCAGCAGGTCGCGCGCGGTCAGGTAATAGAACCAGGCATTACGGTTCTGCTGTTTGGTCTTGTAGCCGCGGGCCTGCTGGAGGAACCAGTCAGAGTTGTGCCCCAGCGTTTGCGCGGGCTTGATGTAAAGGCCCGCCAGCCGCCAGGACTCCGGCTTGTTGCTGACCGCGGTGTTCCCCGCCACCGAGGCCCACTCCTGCTGCAGCACCACGGAAAACGTCATCGGACCACTGGTCGCAGCTACATCAAAGATCACGATGGCGTAACGTCCAGCCTCGATGCTGGAAAGGAAGAATCCCACCCATTCGGGAGTGCGGTAGGCGCCACAGTAGAAGTTGGCGCGGCCCTCGGGCTGGTTGCCGTCGGTTTCGAGCAGATACGATGCCCGCACGGTTGGCAGGACTCCGGCCAGCTTCGCGCTGTGTTGCCGCACCGCCAATTCAATGGCGGCGAATTCGCGGGCCATGGCCGGCATGGCGTTCTGCCGCAGCACGGCGCTGTTGCCCTTCACGAAGAGGTCGTAATGGAAGCGCGCCGCGGCCTCCAGTACCGCGCGCGTGTTGCCTTGCATCTCCCTCGCGGAAAAGCATGTCTCCGCCGCCGATGCCGGAAGCATCAAAGCCAGGATGAGCGCGACTTGGGCGGCAGCTCGGGGCATTTTTGCCGAAGCAATCAAGGCCGACTACCTTAGATGCTGCCTTACCGCCAATCATATGCTAGGAGGCGGGCGGGAGTCGTGCCGGCACGGCGTGGAAGCGGTGTAGAATCGGGGGCATCGAGGCATCTGGTCATGGGCTCATCGGGTCATCTGGTCGTCGGCGACGAACGGAGAGAAAAGCGCATCCCTCGCAGCGTCAGTTGTTTGCTGACTGTTGCTGCGTTGGCAGCTGGTTTCCTGGCCCTCCCGGCTGATGCGGCGGAAGCCGCAACCAAGCCGGCGGCAGCGTCCGTCCAGAAAGCCAAAACCAAGGCGAAGTCCCGACAGAAGAAGACACCTGAGCCCGTGCCGGTCACAGCGCCGCCGGCTCCCTTGCTGCCCTATCAGCTTCCCCCGCAGCCTCCCAAGGTCACCCTCCGCAACGGCCAGCTCACCATCGCTGCGGAGAATGCCACACTGGCCTCAGTGATGGAGCAGGTACGCACGGCCACCGGGGCGACGGTAGAAGCCGTGTCGTTCTTCGGCGGGGAGAGGGTTTCCGTCCGTCTGGGACCGGGTACCCCACGCGATGTCGTGGCTGACCTGCTCAACGGATCGAATTACAACTACATGCTGCTGGGGTCGCTGAGAAATCCCCAGGGCCTGGAACGGGTGATTGTGACCCAGCGCGGCGCCGGAGCGTCGAGCGCCTCGGCAGCGGCCCCCGGCCCGGCGAGGAACTTCCCGGCGACCGTGCGACAGGTTCCGCAGCCACCACCCGACGAAGAGGTGGAAATCGAACCGGAAGCGGAAGAGGCTCCGGAGGTACAGCCACAGCTTCCCGCAGAGACCGTGACTCCGCCTCCGCAAGCCAATCCCCAGGCTGTTCCTCAGCCGGGTGCTGCCCCGGGCACACCGGGCCAGACTCCGCAGGTGAAAACGCCGCAGGAGCTGCTACAGGAGCTGCAGGAGCGCATGCGTAAGCAGCAGGAAGAGCAAAACCAGGAGCGCAACGAGCAGCAGCGCAAGCAGCAGGAGGAAGAACCGCAGTAGGAGACAGCCTTCAGCAATCAGCCGTCAGCAGTCAGAATCTTTCCGCAGCAGCACCTACCGGCTGCGAGCTGATAGCTGACGGCTGAGGGCTGCTTTTCGGCTTCGGCATCAAAACGCGGAAAAAACTGAGGACGGCAACATAGGCTGTGAGCAGGCCGAAACCCAGGCCCCAGAGGATGGTCAGCAGGACAGTGCTGGAGATGAAAAGTGTGCGCATGGAGTTAGAAACCGTTCGTTCCTACCTTGCCCTTTCTTGATGCCGGGTGACAAGTCCTCGTTGCCCGAACTTCCTTACAGAAGTACATGTCCTCAGGTTACTTCTTCTTTTCCGCGTTCCAGATGCTGCGCGAGACGGCCCGTCCGCAGAACGGGCAGTAGTTGATGGGGTAGACGTTGGGCCGCTCGTCCGGCGAACGGACGGCGTAGTCCGAGTCCACCTCGTTCAGGATGCGCCCTTCCATGCGGAACTTGGGGGCGTTGACGACGGCCTCGCCCTCCACGGCCTCGAGCAGCATGGTGCAGCAATGTTCCGTCATTTGCGAGTTTCAAAACCCGTCCGGGGGTGACGGGCTAACAGGATGCAGAGCCACTCTACAACGCGTTGACGGTCTGCGCAGTTAGCAAATAAGATACACGCGTAGCGTTGTGCGCACCCGCTGGCGAAGGCCACTGAGGCGTGGCGGCCGGATTTGGGGCGCCCCCGCGCTCGAGGGCCGCATTCCAAGCGCCCAACATGGCCATCCAGCAGATCACAGTCCGCGGGGCGCGGCAGCACAACCTGAAGAACCTGAACGTCACCATCCCCCGGCTCAGCCTGACCGTGATTACCGGGCTGAGCGGCTCGGGGAAGTCCTCACTGGCCTTTGACACCATCTACGCAGAGGGCCAGCGGCGCTACGTGGAGACGCTCTCCGCCTACGCCCGCCAGTTCCTCGACCAGATGGAGCGTCCCGACGTGGACTCCATCGACGGCCTGAGCCCGGCCATCTCCATCGAGCAGAAGACCACCAGCCGCAGCCCGCGCTCCACCGTGGGCACCATCACCGAGATCTACGACTACCTCCTGCTGATGTACGCCAACGTGGGCGCGCCCCACTGCCCGCAGTGCGGACGGGCCATTTCCCGGCAGACGGCGGAGCAGATCGTCGAGCGCGTGATGGCGCTCAAGCCCGAAGACCGCGTGATGGTGCTGGCGCCCATCGTGCGCGGGCGCAAAGGCGAGTTCACCAAGGAACTGGAGAAGCTGGCGCAGGGCGGCTTCACGCGCGCCCGCATCGACGCCGAACTGCGCAACCTGGACGAGGAGATCAAGCTCGACAAACGGCGCAATCACACCATCGAAGTGGTGGTGGACCGCCTGCTGGTGAAGCCCGGGATCGAGAAGCGGCTGGAAGGCTCCATCGCCACCGCCATGCACTTGGCAGACGGGCTGGTGCAGATTGGCGTGGTCGGAGGCGAGGAATACCTGTATTCATCGAAGATGGCGTGCACGAATTGCGGCATCAGTGTCCCGACGCTCGAGCCGCGCTCCTTTTCCTTCAACAGCCGCTACGGCGCCTGCCCCACCTGCGACGGGCTGGGCAGCCGCTACGACTTCGATCCCGCGCGGGTGATTGTTGACTGGTCGAAGCCGCTGCTCGAAGGCGGGCTGGGGCCGGGATCGGGTTCAGGCAACGTCCGACGCATGCTGGAACTGGCGTCTGCGGCCTACGGCTTCGACCTGGCGACCCCGTTCGATCAGTTCCCCCGGCGCACGCAGGACCTGGTCCTGTTCGGGCCGAAGGAGGCCAACGGCAAGCGCGTCGGCTGGCCGGGAGTGCTCGCCATCCTGCGTCAGAACCTGGAAGAAGCCACTTCGGAGAGTTACCGCGAGTGGCTGCTGAATTACATGTCGGCATCGCCGTGTCCGACTTGCGGTGGCAAAAGGCTGCGCCCGGAGAGCCTCGCCGTCAAGGTGGCCGGGATGTCCATCGGCGACTTCACCGCGCTTCCCATATCGCGTGCGGTAGGAGCGGCAAGGCAGATCCAGCTGAACGACCGCCAGGAAAAGATCGCCGGCCGCGTGCTGCGCGAGGTAGTGGAGCGGCTGCAATTCCTGAATGCCGTGGGTCTGGGCTACCTTTCGCTCGACCGCTCCGCGGCCACGCTCTCCGGCGGCGAGGGGCAAAGAGTGCGCCTGGCTACGCAGATCGGGTCGAAGCTGCGCGGCGTGCTCTACGTGCTGGACGAGCCTTCCATCGGGCTGCACCATCGCGACAACCACCGCCTGCTGGCCACGCTGGAAGCCTTGCGCGACCTGGGAAACACCGTGCTGGTGGTGGAGCACGACGAAGACACCATCCGCCGCGCCGACTACGTGCTCGACCTGGGCCCGGGTGCAGGACGCCACGGCGGCGAACTGGTGGCCGCGGGCACGCCGCAGGAGATCATGCGCGCGCCGGCCTCGCTCACCGGCAAATATATCTCGGGTGAGATGCACATCGCGGCTCGGACCTCGCGGCGGGCGGTCAATGGCAAGGCGCTCACGGTGGTGGGGGCGCGGGAAAACAACCTGAAGAACCAGGACGTCAGCTTCCCCTTGGGCGTGATGACGGTGGTCACCGGGGTTTCCGGATCGGGGAAGTCCACGCTGGTGAACGACATCCTGTATCGCGCGCTGGCCCGGAAGGTGTACCACTCGCGCGAAGAGCCGGGAGCGCACAAGGGTCTGCAAGGCGCGGAACTGATTGACAAGGTGATCCGCATCGACCAGTCGCCCATCGGACGAACTCCGCGTTCGAATCCGGCGACCTACACCGGCGTGTTCACCCACATTCGCGACCTCTATGCCATGCTGCCCGAGTCGCGGGAGCGCGGCTATCGCGCCGGGCGGTTCTCCTTCAACGTCACCGGCGGGCGCTGCGAAGCCTGCCAGGGTGAGGGTCAGCGGCGCATCGAAATGAACTTCCTGCCCGACGTCTACGTGCAGTGCGAAGTTTGTGGCGGCAAGCGCTACAACCACGAAACTCTGGCGGTGAAATACAAAGGCTGCTCCATCGCCGACCTGCTGGAGACGCCGGTAGGAGATGCGCTTCCCTTGCTGGAAAACATCCCGCTGGTGCGGCAGAAACTACAAACGCTGGTGGACGTGGGCTTGGGGTACATTCAACTAGGGCAGTCGGCCGTGACGCTGTCGGGCGGCGAAGCACAGCGCATTAAGCTGGCGCGCGAACTTTCCAAACGCCAGACGGGGAAAACGCTCTATCTGTTGGACGAACCCACCACCGGGCTGCACTTCGACGACGTCAGCAAGCTGCTCAACGTGCTCAACCGGCTCACCGACCTGGGCAACACGGTGATCATTATCGAGCACCATCTGGACGTGATCCGCGCCGCCGACTGGATCATCGACCTGGGCCCGGAAGGCGGAGAGGAAGGCGGCCGCGTGGTGGCGCAGGGACCTCCGGAGCAGGTCGCGCGCGTGAAAAAGTCGTATACCGGACAGGCACTGAGTGGGAATTGACGATTGACGATCGAAAATGCTGCCCACCAACGACTAACGACTAACGACTAACGACCAACGACTGAAAGTGTCCTCCCCCGACC
>JBOGLL010000385.1:0-9619 GCA_050746065.1 Terriglobales bacterium
GGATGGTGGCATCGATCTGGTCGCAGAAGCCGGCCAGGGCTTCGTCCACCGAATTGTCCACGACCTCGTAGACCAGGTGGTGCAGGCCGAGTTCGCCGGTGGACCCGATGTACATCGCGGGACGCTAGCGCACCGCTTCCATCCCGCCCAGGACTTTGATGGACTCGGCGGTGTATTCGCCGTTTTCCAGCGCGCTGCTGTGTCCGTTGCCGGCAGAGCGCAAACCGTTTTCCGCGGGCGCGACCTTGCGCGCAGACTTGGAATCTCGTTCCGCGATGGCTTCTTTTCTCTTCTCGGATTTCGTGGTTGCAACCGCGTTTGCGGTGGGCGTTTCTTTAGCGGGCATGCGCTCTTTCTTCGGTCGCGGATCGGGCCTTTTCTGCGGCGGTTTTTTGGCCGCCGAATAAGCCACAACCTGTTGTTATTTCAGTAACTTAGTGGTCGCCGGAGCAACTGCTATTTTAGCACGTTTGGGGGTCCGATTTCCTGTGGAATTCGGTTGCGTTGGCAGGGAAATAAGGGACGGTTTTGCAGGCTGGCTAAGTGCTTGAAAGTACAGGTTGAGCCGCTTTGGCGGGCGTGAGCGTAGGCAGCGGAGCAGCCGAAGTGGGAGCCCGCAGGCGAAATCCTGAGTCCGCCGCGGCGGACGAAGGATCTCGACCTCCTACTCCTGCTTCAGCTTTACACCGGCGGCCACTTCCACGGTGCTGCCGATGTTGCGCACCTTTACTTCCCCGGATTCCTTGGAGTGCACGCGCAGGCCTGCGGCGCTGTGGACAGTAACATCGCCCGAAGTATCGGAAATCTCCACCTGCCCGGCGCGAGTGATACGGATCTGGCCCGAATCATCGCGCACCACGACGCGGCCCGGGGCATCCGTGATCACGATCTCGCCCGAATCGTCGTCAATCACCAGGTCGCCGCGAATGTCAGTGAGGTTCAGGTTGCCTCCCGCGTTTTGAATGCGAGCGGAGGCGGCGGCGCTCAGGTCCACGTTCCCTTCTGAGGCCTCGATCGTCAGGTCGCCGAGGCGCCGCAACTTCATCTGGCCGGAGCGGCTGTGGATGGTGGTGGCACCCGCAACGTCCTCAATGCGCACATCGCCGGATTCCTTGCGCACGCGCAGCGGCCCGGCGAGCTGGCGCACGGAGAGCGTGCCGCTGCCATCGTCAATCTCCACCGGCCCCTGCATGCCGGAAACCTCGATTACGCCCGAGCTGTCGCGCAGCGTGAGACGTGCGCCTGCCGGCACTACCACCTCGAAGTCAATCGGATATTGCGCCCGGCCCCAATTGGAAATGGCGCGCGGAATATCCGTGCGGATGGTGAGTTCAGGCGTACCTTCCCCGGAGATCTTGATCAGCCGCTTGAGGATACCTTCCTCGCCCAGCTTGAAAATCCACGCGCGGTCGATGGAGACCTGCATGCGCACTTCGGTGGCCGCGGGATCGCCGCGCAACACGAAGTCGCCCTCTTCCAAGTCGAATACGATGCTGGTGGCCCCCGGCGCCGGCACGTTCATCGGGTAAGTCTTGCGGCGAGGCGCGGCAAACGCCGTCAGGTTGGAAGCCAGGAACAGAAGGACGGTCAGGAATCGGAACGCAAGAGAGGTCATGGTGTGAAGTTAGAATACCGCACGCACGCCTGAAGTTGCACCGTCAGGCCCCTCGTCCCTACCGTTTCGGTACTGGCAGTGCACCTGCCTTCGTTTTCGCCTTCCCCTCTCAGGAGGTCGGTGCTAGACTGCGCCCTGTATTCGCACCGTCCCATTTTGGTACGCGCCTTAGCCGGCCTTGTTTTTTTTTAGACAGGACCGGGCAACGGGAGTAGGCTATCTCCGCCGCCACTGCGGCCGAGGTAGCTCCCCGTGAGAAAGCGCATACTGTTGGGCCTAGCTGGGCTGGCGTTGTTTGCCATCACGCTGTCGGCGAACGCGCCGGTGAACTTCGGCGGCGATCCGCCACCGGTTTGTCCGCCAAAGTACTGCCCGCCACAGCCGTAGGGGTTTGCGGTCGGCGGGCAGAAGGGAGACCTGTCGGCCATGCATGCCTATTTGGGTTTTGAGGACTACGCCGTCTGGTTCACAGTCATCCTGCTGCAGGCGGCGTTAGTCCCCATCCTGTTTCAGTCCGGCAATTACCGGCAATTTCCTTCCTTCACCGCCTACGCCGGTTTCTGCCTGGTTCGCTCCGTGATCCTGCTGTCGGTTTCGGGCAATCCCACAACCTATTTCGAGTTGTATTGGGCGGGCCAGTTCGTCGAAGTGCTGCTCGCCCTCCTGGTAGTGAGGGAACTGTTTGCCCGCGTAATGCGGCCCTTCGGCTGGATCCCGCCTGAGGTCGTGCCCTCGCTGATCACCGCCGGACTGACCACCGCCCTGGCCGCGGCGCTCCTGGCCTTCTCCCTGCCGGTGGCAGAGAAGTATCCCGTCATGGCGTTCTGGATGAGCTTTGAGCGTGTTTCCGGTGTGCTGCTGCTTGCCGGATTCGCCGGAGTTGCGGTGTTGGCCAGCATCGCCTCCAGCCCCTGGCCGCGCAGCGCTTTTGGGATCGAGTTGGGCTTCCTCTTCTACCTTACGCTGCACGCCATCTCGGAGACCGTGGCCAGCACTTCCCCCAACCCGCGCCCGATTCAGCTGGTGGGCCGCACTGCCTTTGTCGTGGCCCTGGTCATCTGGAGCGTGCATCTCTGGAAGCCTGAGCCCGTGGGCGCCAAGCTTCCGGAAAACATCATGGACATTGACCGCCTGCGCGACCGCCTGCAGGAACAGGAACGCGCTCATGCGGGCAAGCGCAGGGGGGTGTCGCGGCGGTAGTTTAGAGAATCGTCTGGAATCGTCGAGCCATGGTAGCCGCAATGAAATGCGCCAGCGTTCGCCGCGAGATTTCGAACTATCTCGATCGCGACCTGGATGCCGGCCTGCGCCAGCGCATGGACCATCATCTGAAGGCCTGCGCGCACTGCCGCTCCGTGCTCGACGGTGCCCGCAACCTGGTGCACCTGGCCGGCGACGTCCGCGCCTTCCGCCTGCCGGCAGGCTTCAGCGAGCACCTCAAGAGCCGGATCGACGAACATTTGCATTCCCTGCCGGAAGCCGCGGCCCCGCCGCTGCAAGATATCCCGGTGGGCATTACCGACGAGCGCGTCCCGCTGGGCTCACACCTGCTTTACTTCTGGGAGAGCGACCAGGATTTCGAGCGTGGCGTGAGATTCCTGCATCCCGGCCTGGGCAAGGGCGATCATTGCATCGCCTTCGGACACCAGGAAGCGCTCGAGCGAGTGCAGCAGGTTCTGCGCTCGAACGGTTTCAATCCCGAGCACCTGGTCCAGCAGCGCAAGCTCACACTCTTGCGCCGCCACGCGGCAGCGCCGGTCACGCTTTCCGACATCGAAGACCTGCTCGAAGCGGCGGTCCGTGGAGGCGCCCGCGCGGTACGCTTCCTGGGGAACCTGGGGGTGGGGCGCGATCCCCTGCCCGCCGGCGAAGACGACGTAACCAACCTCGAGAACCAGGTGACCGGGCTGATCAGCCGCTTTCCCTGCGTCATCGTCTGCATGTATGACGTGCGTACGCTGCCCGGCCGGATAATCCTGAAGGGTGGACTGGAACAGCACCGCCTGGTGTTGTGCTCTGAGGGTGTCCGCCAGAATCCCTACTACGTGCCCGCCACGTTTCACTCCAGCCACATCCACTAGACCCTCCGGCAAAAGGGAGGCCTTGCAGGATGTGACAATCCTGAAACTGTCATCAACCGAGCAGACATTCCCGCCTGCAGTATTCCAAGATGAGCATCCGTGGGCGGCGGACCCAGGCAGCCGCTTGTGGAGGAAGTCATGAAGAGCTTGCATGAATCCAATGCCGTTTCCCGGAGCAGGGCCCAACAAAAGCTGCTGGGCGTGGTGGTTGGCAGCGCAGTGGGGATCCTGGCTGTCTCCCGTTTCCTCGTTCTTCAGAAAGGCGTCCTTACGCTGCTGCTTTTGCTCTTCTTCGGCCTGCCTCTGCTCATTCCGGTCATCGGGGGGGCCTGCTGGGACGCACTTTGCACTCGAGATTTGCCGTGTTACCTATGGAGGTGATTTTCCTCATCGCCTTGGTAGCTTGGCCCCTTTCTGCCTATTCCCCCGTGCCCGCAAAGGAATGGTATCTGAATCGAAAAGCGGCCCAGGAGATTCCCATTTACCCGGGTGCGGAGATCCAGAAGCGCTTCATCGAAACGATAGCTAACAGCGACGGCTGCGGAGGTTGCGTTGAACTCACGTTGCGGGCTCCGGCCGATAAGCAGCAGTTACAACAGTTCTATGCAACGGAACTCTCACGCCGAGGCTGGGAGCGGATAAGTGCCTCGGAAGCGGAAACGGCTTCAGCATTCTTGTTTCACAGGCAGGGGTCGATAATACGCATACACATCGTTCACACGCCGGAGCCTCAAACCTCAACGCAGTTCTCGGTACGCCTCAATCCTTGAACAGCCTTGTGGGCTTTGGGGCAACGGCTTTCCGCGCTGCCTCGAAGCCGACCCGCTCACTTCGCCTGCACGGCGAGGCGTCGGAGGGGCCGGTTAGTCGGCGGAAGCTTGAGCTTTGCCGAGCTGCACAGCACGGTTGGCCAATCGGTTGGCTTCCCGGTTGCTCTCCCGTGGCACATGGGCGATGGAAAACTCCAGCGAGCGCGCCAGCTTGCGGCACATCCAGTGCAGGGAGTAGAGGCGGGGGCTCTGGCAGGAATATTCGCCGCTCATCTGCCGCACTACCACCTGGGAGTCGGAGAAAACGTGCAGCGTCCTAGCCTTCTGGGAAAGGGCAAATTGCAGGGCTTCCAGCAGGGCTACATACTCGGCTACGTTGTTGTCCTGGCGGCCGATCCACTTGGCGATGCGGGTCTTGCCGCCGGAACAGTCCTCAATCACTACCCCAATACCCGACGGTCCCGGATTCCCATGCGAGCCGCCGTCAACGTAGGCTACGAGGTCTGCCATTGATCGCGAGTGTGCGGTCTTGAATCAAGATGCGTTACAAGTCTCGATTGCGTCAAGTGAATTGTTCGTTTCCCACAAGCCTTGCGCAGGCGTTTTCCACAACTGTGGAAAACTCGCACAGCCGCCGGAAACGGCGCACCCGGCGAAACCCCAGTGTTTATGCGGATATTTCGCACGCTCGCACCTAAAGCAGTGCAGAAAAGTCATTTGCGAATTGCACCAAAAACGGGCATTGACAACTCTTTCACAGGAATTTAAGGTTACGCGCGTCGACGGCTGAAAGGGTTGGCTCCCACACAAAGTTGCCAGTCCGAAGTAGGCTGGGTGATTCGCAAGGCGGGGCAACCCGTCAGGCGCCAGGACCCGAAAAAACCGGCAGGCCCTGCGAGGGGCGGCCGGGGTCAGGGACCGCGAAAGCGGTGATTGCATCGAGGGCTGTGACGGTGAATGCTACCAAGCTATTGGCTCCCTCGCAGGAGTCGGGGGCTGGAGCATAACGAATGTCGCAGCCCTTTTAATTTTCCCCCGCCTTTTTTTGTTGGCCTCTTTTAGCACAACCAGTCCGACCTGGTCCTCCTAATTACTTGAATGAGTTCCGCGGTGCGCGCGCCAATCGGCTATGAAATCTGTTATCGTCCCAGGCTCCCGGCACCCAAGGAGCGCCCAGATTCGCGATGGATCTGCTGGGCGCAATCTGCTGTTTGAGCGAGACTGGTGACCATACCTACCGTCGTTTCCCGGTTCTGCTCAGGGGTAATTCCCTTAAGTCAATGAATTCAAGACGCTTATTAATCTTGACTTTAATGATATCTATATGACATCATTATGATGTCCAAATGGAGGATGGCTTCAATGTCGCGCGAAAAGGAAATCAATGGCGTTTCGGGTTGGCTGGTCACGGCGGTGCTGATTGGGGTGTTTGTGGCTGTCGTATGGCAGTTGGTGGGTGCCTTCAGAGCAGAGTCCGGTTGGTGGATTATCACCTGGCTCCTGGTGCTGGGCCTGGACGCCTTCTGCTTTAACGGCCTCACGGTCGTGAACCCGAACCAAGCCTGCGTGGTCACGCTCTTCGGCGTGTACAAGGGCAGCATCAAGGTTCCTGGGTTCTGGTGGGTCAATCCGCTGACGACGCGGCGCAAGCTGTCGCTGCGGGTGCGCAACTTCGAGAGCGGCAAGCTGAAGGTGAACGACCGCGACGGCAATCCCATCGAGATCGCCAGCGTGGTGGTGTGGCGCCTGGTGGAGACGTTTGAAGCGGTCTTCAACGTTGACGACTACGAGAACTTCGTCCACGTGCAGAGCGAAGCGGCGGTACGCATCCTGGCGACCACCTATCCCTACGACGCGCACGAGGAAGGCAACATCTGCCTGCGGCTGTCGGTGGGCGAAGTGACGGAGCGTCTGCGGCACGAGATCCAGAACCGGCTGGAGAAGGCGGGCATTGAGGTCATCGAAGCACGCATCAGCCACTTGGCGTATGCGCCGGAGATCGCCGGCGCCATGCTGCGCCGCCAGCAGGCGGGTGCCGTCATCGCTGCACGCCAGCGCATCGTCGAAGGTGCCGTGAGCATGGTGGAAATGGCGCTCGAGCACATCTCGCGCAAGCATATCGTCGAGCTCGACGAAGAGCGCAAGGCTGCCATGGTCAGCAATCTGCTCGTAGTGCTGTGCAGCGATCGCGGCGTCGAACCGGTGGTCAACACCGGCACGCTGTACCAGTAATGCGGATGGGACGCGCTGCCGATCAGAGGCGGCGCGTCCGGGAAGGCAGATGGCGGAACGCAAGACATTCCCGTTGCGGTTGCAGCCGGCGACCTTCGCGGCACTCCAGCGCTGGGCCGATTCCGAGCTGCGCAGCGTGAACGGGCAGATCGAGTTCCTTCTTCGGCACGCGCTGCAGGAAGCCGGTCGCCTGCCGCAGGAGCCGCGGGCCTCACCCGAAGCAGGCAGCGCAGGAGCGAGCGATGAATAGCGGCAGGCCAAGCATGGAATCGCTGCCGAAGGAGCTGCTGCGCTGCGTCCCGCGGCAGGTCGCGCTCACGGCGGCGGGCATGGCCGCACGGACGGTTGCTGTCCTGTTGTTGTTCAGCGGCGTCATCAGTGGGGCCTGGCTCTATGTCGCCGCGGAACGTGACGCGCCGCTGCGCCGCGCGGTTGCCAGCGAAAACGTATCCACAATGGCGGAGGTCACCAGCCTGCATCGCCGCCGCGGTGACGATGCCAAGACAGAAGTCACCTACCGCTACACCGCCAACGGCCGCGATTACGCCGGCGGGGCGCTGCTGGGTAAGCGCCAGAGCGCGACGCTGCAGCAGGGCGCGCGCATTCCCGTGCTCTATCTTGCTTCCGCTCCCGCCCTGAACTGGCTGCCGGGTCGCGAGCCGCAGGGAGTGCAGTTCTGGCTGGTCCCGCTGGTTGCGCTCCCGTTGTGCGCCATTGGGGCTTTGATCCTGCTGAACCTGCGACGGCAGCGCGGCCTGCTGATCTGTGGGCGGGCAACCCTGGCTCATGTGACCGAAACCAGCAAGTTCGGGCACAGCCATGGATCCGGCCACCACGTGCACTTTGAGTTCAAGCTTCCCAGTGGTGGGCGGCGCACGGGCAGCTTCGATGTGCAGAAGCAACCGCCTGAAGCCGGCTCCGCTTTGGTGATCGTTTACGATCCCGATCATCCCCAGCGGAATACGCGCTATCCGCTGTCGCTAGTAAGCGCGTCCCTGCCAGGCATAAGGAACCAACCACAGGTTACGCATGGACCAGGACAAGCCGATTCACATCGCCTCGGCAAGCCTAGGATTGCCTCACGAACTCGATGAAATCTTGTTTCCCGCTTCCAGAAAGTGGTTGGCTCCCTCGCAGGAGTCGGCGGCTGGAGCATAACCAATGTCGCAGCCCTTTTAATTTTTTCGTACCCCACCTTACATCCGTTGTTCAGCCCAAATGGGAATGCCCCGCAAGCGAGGCTTCTGGGTTTTAGATTTCTGGCGGCAAGCGCCCTGAAATGGCACGCAGGTTTTTGCTAGACTAGCCCGCGGGGAGCCAATCCTCCGTGGAAAGGCAGGGCACAGACGCAGAGCGTATCCTGGGCCAGACGTTGGGACACTACCGCGTTGTCGAGGCGATTGACGCCGGGGGTATGGGCGAAGTCTATCGCGCCCGTGATGAACACCTCGGCCGTGACGTTGCCATTAAGGTTCTCCCTCCCGGCACATTTCGCGACGGCTCCACCCGCAAGCGATTCCGCAAAGAGGCACTGGCCCTTTCCAAGTTGAATCACCCTAACATTGCAACCATTTTCGACTTTGACACACAGGGTGCGCTCGATTTCCTCGTGATGGAATATGTCGCCGGAATCACCCTCAGCGGAAAATTGCGCGCAGGACCTTTGCCGGAGAGTGAAGTGGCTGATTTGGGCAGGCAGTTGGCGGACGGTCTGGCGGCGGCCCATGCCCAGGGAGTCATCCATCGCGATTTGAAGCCACGGAACCTTCGAGCGACGCCAGACAACCGGCTGAAAATCCTCGACTTCGGCCTCGCCAAACTCGTCCAGGCTCCAGCCGCAGAAGCCGAGACGGAGAGCCTGACCGACCGGGAGCCGGTTGGCACACTGCCCTACACGTCCCCGGAGCAGTTGCAAGGTCAGCCGGTAGACGCCAGGGCCGACATCTGGTCAGCGGGAGTTGTGCTATACGAAATGGCCACCGGCCGGCGAGCGTTTCCCGAGGCCGCGGGCCCTCGTCTCGTCGCCCAAATCCTGCGGGAAAATCCACAAACCCCAAGCAGCGTGAATCACCGGGTGTCGCAAGGATTGGAGAGCGTCATCCTTAAGTGTCTCGAGAAAGACCCGGACAACCGTTACCAGTCGGCCAAGGAACTGGCAGTGGACCTCCGTCGGCTTACGGCATCAAGCGTCATGGCGGGAACACATCCGCTGCCAACAGGGCGCAAGGGGCGGCGAGCCATCCTCATTGGGGGAATTGTCACGGCCTTGCTTGCCGTGCTTATCGGCTTGAACGCGGGAAGGTGGCGCCAGCGTTCGCTTTCTATCGAGGAAGGGCCGCGCATTGCGTCGTTGGCCGTACTTCCGTTTGTAAACCTCTCGAACGACCCTGAACAGGAATATTTTACCGAGGGCATGACCGACCAACTGATCACGGACCTGAGCCGGATCGGCGCCCTGAAGGTAATTTCGCGGACCTCCGTCACGCACTACAAGGGGACCAGCAAGACGGCGCCTGCCATCGCGCGAGAATTGAACGTGGGGGCGGTGGTTCAAGGCTCGGTCCTGCGCTCAGGGGATAGGGTGCGAATCACGGTCCAGCTCACCGATGCCAAGACGGATAAGAACCTCTGGGGGCAGAGCTACGAGCGCGACCTGCAAAACATTCTGGGGTTACAACAGGAAGTCGCAGCTGCCATCGCGAAGCAGATACAGGCCGAGCTGACCCCGGCGGAACAGGCCCACCTGGCAAGTAGCCGCGTGGTTGATCCGAAGGCTTATCAGCTCTACCTTGGCGGCCGGTTCCAATGGAACCTGCGGACCCCTGAGGGATTTCAGAAGGCCAGGCAACTCTTCCAAGAGGCGATCGCACAGGACCCACGTTATGCGGAGGCCCATGCCGGGTTGGCTGACACGTATGCCT
>JBOGLL010000386.1:0-9419 GCA_050746065.1 Terriglobales bacterium
CAGGGTTCCGACGAGCCTCCCGCACTCATCGTGATGCGCTACACGCCGCCTGACGCGCCGGAAAAGCCGGTGCTCGGACTGGTGGGCAAAGGCATTACGTTTGACTCGGGCGGCATCTCCATCAAGCCTTCCGAGGGCATGGAGAAAATGAAGTACGACATGGCTGGAGGCGCGGCCATGATCGGCGCCCTGCGCGCCATCGCGCTGCTGAAGCCCAAGGTGCGTGTGATCGGAATCGTCTGCGCCACCGAAAATATGCCCTCCGGCAAAGCGCAGAAGCCGGGCGACGTGCAGATCGCCATGTCCGGCAAATCCATCGAGATCATCAACACCGACGCCGAAGGGCGCCTCGTCCTGGCCGACGGCCTCTACTACGCCCGCCAGCTCGGCTGCACCCACCTGGTGGACGCAGCCACGCTCACCGGCGCCGTCGTGGTGGCCCTGGGCATGGTCAACGTGGGCATTTTTGCCAACGACGAGGACTTGTACACGCGCTTCCGCGCCGCGCTCGAGCGCACCGGAGAAAATATGTGGCGCATGCCGCTCGACGACGACTACAAGGAGCTGATCAAGTCGGGCATCGCCGACATTGTCAACAGCGGCGGGCGCTGGGGCGGCGCCGTGAGCGCGGCCATGTTCCTTAAGGAGTTCGCCGAAGAAACGCCCTGGATCCACCTCGACATTGCCGGCACTGCCTGGATGGAAGAGCAGAAGCCGTGGATCGCAAAAGGGCCGTCGGGCATCGCAGTGCGGAGTCTGGTGGAGTTTGTGAGGGGCTTCGAGAAGTAAGTCTTGCCGCGGATTTGCGCGGAGGAACGCGGATCCAGGGATTCAGGGCGCCGACCATGCCTATTTTCGCTTACACAGCAGAAGTTGCTTCATTCTTCACATCGCTGCTTCACGACCTTCAATTCGAGGTTCCGCAGGAGGGCTTCACAATTTCAGATACCCGGATCAAACTGCGCCTCACCGATCAACACGGCTACCTTAGCAAGGAACGAGTCTCTGAATTTGACCTCACCGTGCACAACGTGCTTCGCGTCGAGGTTGATGGCGATCCGAAGAATGGCCTGGGCAATGACATGTTGAATGAGATCAAATTCGATAAGAAGAATTCGATTGTGGCGTTGACCTGCTGCATGGCCATTAAGAAGATAGAGTGCCACGTTTCGAAGTTGCACCTCGAGCTGAATCAGCTCGCGTGAGTGCTATGTGACCGTCTGGCTGGTAGTCAAGCTTCTCATCTTCACTCTTCTCGTACCCGGCACGGTCGCGGTGTACGTGCCCTGGATGCTCACTGCGGGCCGTCCGCCGGACTTTGACGCCGGCGCTGCCCGCTATCTCGGACTGCTGCCCATCATTGTAGGTGCGGCGTTTTACTTCCGCTGCGCGCTCGACTTTGCCTTCAAGGGCCGAGGTACGCCCGCACCCATCGACGCACCCAAATTTCTGGTGACCAGCAACCTCTACCGCATGGTGCGCAACCCGATGTACGTAGGCGTAGTGATGGTGGTGGTGGGTGAGGCGCTGTTCCTGCAGTCGTTCGCCGTCCTTCGCTACGCTGCCCTGGGCTGGCTCGGGTTTCACCTGTTCGTGCTGCTCTACGAGGAGCCCACGCTGCGGGCGAAGTTCGGCGCCGAGTACGAGGCGTATTGCCGGCAGGTGCCGCGCTGGGTGCCCCGGCGACCTTCCGTGTAACCGCCCGTCCGCGTCGTCCCTACGGGACTTTCCTTGCCCCGTGCCGCGTACCCAGCGCTGAAGCGCTGGGCTACTCTCCGTCGCGCCTAACGGCGCTCTCCTCTGTGCCCTCCGTGCCTCTGTGGTGAAAATGCCGCAAAGCGCCGTCACATCACCGGCGGGCACTCAATCCCCAGCAGTTCCAGCGTACGGACCAGTTCCCGGCGGACGACGGCGGCCGTGGCCAGCAGGAACTTGCGACGCTCGGCATCGGCTTCGTTGAGGATGTGGTGGCGGTGGTAGAAGTTGTTGAACAGTTGCGCGAGCTGGAAGGCGTGCTTGGCGACGAAGGCAGGTTCGGTGGTGGCGATGGCCTGCTCCACGACGAAGCTCAGCTTGGCAGCCGTGAGCCACAGTTCCCAGATTTCGGTACCGGAATCGCCCGAGAGAAACTTCTCATAATCCACACGTTGGGCGAGCGCCGCTTCCGGCTGCACGCCGGCTTTGCGGAAGATGTTGGTGGCGCGGACCACGGCGTACTGCGCGTATGGTCCGGTTTCTCCCTCGAAGCTGAGGGCGTCGGCAAAATCAAAGGCGATGACGGAGCCCTTGGTGAAGCGCAGCATGAAGTAGCGCAGCGCTCCCAGGGCGATCTGTCTGGCGATTCGGGTGCGCGCGCCTTCGTCGAGTTCGGTGTGGCGCACGTCCACTTCGTCTTGGGCTGAACGGATCAGGGTGTCGATCAGGTCGTCGGCCTTGACGCCGAATCCTTTACGGCCGGAGACCTCGATGTAGGCGCGGCCGCGGTCTTCTTCCGACAAGGAGTAGCCCAGTTCTGCCGCGCAGCGCGGAGTGAGCGCCACCATTTCGTAGGAGAAATGGGTGTAGCGCGCGGCCTGCTCCGTATAGCCCAGGGCGCGCAGCGCCTCGATGACGTTGTTCTGCGGATCGGCCTGCCGCGAATCAATCACGTTGTAGAGGGCGGCCACGCCGCCGAAGTTGGGGTGCTCGCTCTCGCCCGCTTCGGCCGACATCCAGCACTGGTGCCCGTCGGCGTAGCGGTAGAACCTGCGATAGCCGAAGTCGCGCCCCAGCAGCCCGAACTTCCACAGGTGATACGCGATGTCTTTGCCCACGTAGGTCACGGTGCCGTTCGAGCGCACAATGACCTTCTGATCTTCCTCCGTGGCCTCTGTGCCCTCTGCGGTTTGCTTTTTACCCCGCTGCATCACCCAGCAGCCCGCATTCTTGCCCTGGGCCTCAAGGCGGAGCACGCCGCGCTCTTGGAGCTGGGCGAAGGCCGCCTCCCAGAACTTCTGGTGCAGGATCTCGCTCTCCCGGGGCAGGAAGTCGTACGCAATGCCAAGCCGCTCCATGGTCTTCAGATGGCGGCCGACGATGTGCGTGGACACCAAATCAGCCATTTCCGCCGTGGGGTTGCCGCCGGCCTCGATGCGATGCAGCGTGGCCAGCCGCGCCTCGGTGTTTTTCTTGTCCTGCTCGTACCACTGCGAGACGCGTGCGTAGAGGTCCCAGCAGGTGTAGTCGAAGCGCGGGTCGCTGGCGATCATTTCGGCGACTTCGGTGAGCGACTTCCCTTCCAGCAGTTCGAGACCAACGATGACGTCGGCCACCTGCACGCCGGTGTTGTCAATGTAGTTCTGTACGGCGACCGAGCGGCCGGCAGCGCGAAGCAAGCGCACGAACGTGTCGCCCAGGATCGCGTTGCGCAGATGACCGATGTGAGCGGCCTTATTGGGATTGATGGAGGTGTGCTCCACCAGGATCTTCTCGCCTGAGGCTGCCGGGGTCGCAGCTTCACCTTGGGCCAGGGCTTCCGCGAACTCGGCGCGCTTCACGCGGGCGTTGATGTAGCCCGCTCCGGCGACTTCCAGTTTCTCAAAACCGGACACTGCCCCGATGCCGCTAGCAATCTCCTGCGCGATCTGTTTGGGTGCGCGGCGCAGCTTTTTCGCGAGCTCGAAGGAGAGGGGCAGCGCGTACTCGCCCAGTTCGACGCGCGGTGGCTGCTCGACCACGAGTTGGGGCAGCTCGGCGCCGTACTGCGCACCCAGGAAAGCAGCCATCTGCGTGGCCAGCCGCTGTTGGAAGGCGCGATACATGTGTGTGAGGTGCGGCGCTGCGAAAGAAAAGCGAGCGATTATAACAAACGCGCATTTTGCGCCGGTTTGACGCCGCTGGCAGCCTCCCCTATGATGAAATCTTCCCCGGCCTTTGCGACGCGGAGCCATCATGCGCATCGCCTACCTTGACTGCTTCTCCGGCATCAGCGGCGATATGTTCCTGGGCGCGCTGATCGATGCCGGAGTCCCCGCCACGCTGCTGCAGAAAACCATTGAGGCGCTCGGAGTCGATGCCCGCCTCGAAGTTTCGCGCACAGTACGCAGCGGCATCAGCGCCACCAAGGCGGACGTAGTGGTGGCGGGAGAGAAGGACCGCCCGCGGGAGTCCGCTCCCGAGCATCGGGACACCAAACATCATCATGATCACGCGAAGGTTCACGAGCGCGTCCACCAGCACGACGACTCGCGGGCGGGGTCGCCCGCTTCCACACAAGTGCACCAGCATCCGCATCGTGGCCTGAAGGAGATTCGCGAGATCATCGTCCGCGCGCCCATCTCCGATAGCGCAAGGAAGACCGCACTCGCGATGTTCGAGGCGCTGGCTGCGGCGGAAGCCACGGTGCACGGCATCGGCGCGGAGGAAGTGCACTTCCACGAAGTGGGCGCGGCAGACGCCATCTGCGACATCGTGTGTGCCGCAGTGGGTGCAGAAGCGCTGAAGGTGGACGAATGGGTGGCATCGCCCTTAAACGTGGGCAGCGGTACGGTGGTGTGCGACCATGGGCGCTTCCCTGTCCCTGCGCCCGCGACGGTCGAATTGCTGCGCGGCGCGCCGGTGTATTCCTCGGGCATCGAGGCCGAACTGGTGACGCCCACGGGTGCAGCCATCGTGCGCACTCTGGTGGCGCGCTTCGAGTCTCTGCCCCCGATGCGAATCGGGGCCACGGGCTACGGCGCGGGCGCGCGCGACTTTCACGGCCATGCCAATGTGGTGCGCATCACCGTGGGAGAAGTGGCCGGCTCACAGACCCGGCCCCACACGGGCGAACTCGAAGCGGTGACCGTACTCGAGGCCAACCTCGACGACCTGAATCCGCAGGTCTTCGGCTACGTGCTGGACCGCGCCCTCGCGGAGGGGGCACTGGAAGTCTTCGGCACGCCGGTGCAGATGAAGAAGAACCGTCCGGGGATGCTGCTCACGGTGCTGGCGCGCCCGCAAGACTCCGACCGCCTCGCGAAATTGATCTTTGCAGAGACCACGACGCTGGGCGTGCGCATGCGTCAGGAGCAGCGCCGGGTGCTGGCGCGTCGCTCAGTGACGGTGGCCACGCCCTGGGGCGAAGTGCGCATGAAGCTCGGGAGCATGAACGGCAGCGTAAGCAATTTCGCGCCCGAGTACGAGGACTGCCGTCACCTGGCGGTCAAAAACGGCATCCCATTGAAGACGGTGATGCAGGAAGCGATCCGGAAGTATCTTGAAAGCCGCAATGGATAAACGCAAGTTCTACATCACGACGCCCATCTACTACGTGAACGCGCTGCCGCACGCCGGCCACGCCTACACCACCATCGTGTGCGACGCGGTGGCGCGTTTCCATCGCATGTTGGGGCACGACGTCTGGTTCCTCACCGGCACCGATGAGCACGGGCAGAAGGTGGAGCGCTCGGCAGCGGCCGCCGGCAAGACTCCCCGCGCGCTTACCGACGAAGTCGCCGCGGCCTATCGGGCGTTGTGGGACCGCATGGGCATCAGCTACGACGACTTTATCCGCACCACCGAAGACCGCCACAAACGCGGCGTCCAGGAACTGTTCCGCCGCCTGCGCGACAAGGGATTCATCTACAAAGGCCGCTATAGCGGCCAGTATTGCACCTTCGACGAACTCTACGTGGACGCCGCTGGGCCGGGCGCTCCCTGCCCCGAGTGCGGACGCCCTACCGAAACCGTGAGCGAAGAGAACTACTACTTCAAGCTCTCGGCGATGGAAGAACCCCTGCTGCGTTATTACAACGAGCATCCGGAGTTCATCCGTCCGGAAACGCGCCGCAATGAAGTGATGGCGTTCGTGCGCGGCGGCCTGCGCGACCTTTCCGTCAGCCGGACGTCGGTGAAGTGGGGCATCCCGGTGCCCGACGACGAAGCGCACGTCATCTACGTGTGGCTGGACGCGCTGGCCAACTATGCCACTGCGGTTGGTTTCGGGTCTCCCGACAAGAAGGACCGCGAACGCTACGAACGCTACTGGCCGGCGGACGTGCACATGGTGGGCAAGGAGATCGTGCGCTTTCACTGTGTGTACTGGCCGGCATTCCTGCTGGCTGCGGAGCTGCCGCTGCCGCATTCCATCATCGCGCACGGCTGGCTGCTGTTTGAAGAGAGCAAGATGTCGAAATCGCGCGGCAACATCGTCCGCGCCGAGACCGTGCTTGATGTACTGGGCGCCGACGCCCTGCGCTACTTCCTGATGCGCGAAGTGGTGTTCGGGCAGGATGGCGCGTTTTCCCTCGACGCCCTGACCACACGCTTCAATGCCGACCTGGCCAACGATTACGGCAATCTGTCCAGCCGCACGCTCTCCATGATCACGCGCTATTTCCGCGCCGAGGTGCCGTATCCCTCGGCGGGCGCCGCGCGCACTCCGGCAGACACCGCCATCGCCGATGCTGCCACGGAAGTCATCGCGTCCTACAAGGCGCTGTTCGAGGACTACCAGTTCTCGAAGGCCCTGGAAGCGGCCTGGTCGCTGATTGGGGCGGTGAACAAGTACCTGGTGGAGAACGAACCCTGGGCCGCCGCCGAGAAACCCGACGAAGAGAGCCGCTCGCGTCTGGCCACGATTCTCTATACCTCGGCGGAAGCGCTGCGTGTGGTGACGGCGCTGCTGCATCCGGTGATGCCGGACTCGACGGCGCGCATCTGGACGCAGCTCGGGTTGGGCGCTATCAACAAGGTGCGCCTCGACCAGCTCAAGTGGGGCCAGCTCAAGCACGCCACCAAGCTGGGCAAGGTGGAGGCCGTGTTCCCGCGCACGGACAAGTCGACGCTCGAGCGGATGCAGCAGCTCGAAGCGGAGCATTCGACGTCTTCTCCAGACACCGAAGCGGCGAAGAAGGAAGCCCCGGCAGTCAGGCCCGCTCATCCTCCTGCTGCGGCTCAGGCACCGGCCGCGTCCGCTCCGGCCGCGGCTGCAGACGGCCGCATCTCCATCGAGGACTTCGCCAAAATCGAAATGCGTGTAGGCCTGGTGAAAGTTGCGGAGAAAGTAAAGGGCGCCGACAAGCTCTTGCGCCTAGAAGTGGACATCGGCACCGAAGTCCGCCAGGTGGTGGCCGGGATTGCCGAGGCGTACGATCCGGCAACGCTGGTGGGGCGCAAGGTGGTGCTGGTGGTCAACCTGCAGCCTCGCAAACTGCGCGGCCTGGAATCGAACGGGATGATCGTGGCCGCGTCCTTCGGCGAAAAAGGCACTCCTGTGCTCGCCGGATTCCTCGAAGACGTCCCGGTGGGTGCGCGGCTGAAGTAAATCTGGTCATCTGTAACCACGCCTTCATCAATCGCCGCTGCCCGCCATTGGCTGCTACCATAGCCGCCCACGGAGTCTTCCTTCGTTGCTCGGCCGGACCATCTCGCACTACCGGGTCGTGGAGAAACTGGGCGGTGGCGGCATGGGTGTGGTCTATAAGGCCGAGGACGCCAACCTGGGCCGCTTCGTAGCCCTGAAGTTCCTGCCCGAGGACGTAGCCCAGGACGCGCAAGCGCTGGAGCGCTTCCGCCGCGAAGCCCGGGCAGCCTCCGCCCTGAACCATCCGGGCATCTGCACCATCCATGAGATCGGCGAGCACGAAGGCCATCCCTTCCTGGTGATGGAATACCTGGAGGGAGCGACGCTGCGGCACACCATCGAGGGCAGACCGCTGGAGCGCGAGACGCTGCTCGGCCTGGCAATCCAGATCGCGGATGCGCTGGATGCCGCGCATGCGCGGGGCATCGTCCACCGCGACATCAAGCCGGCCAATCTGTTTGTGACCAGTCGCGGGCAGGCCAAAGTGCTGGACTTCGGCCTGGCCAAGGTGGCACACAGGGACGCCGGACCGACGGAAGTCACGGCCACCGACCGCGACGAAGAGCACCTGACCAGCCCGGGGATGGTTCTGGGCACGGTGGCGTACATGTCTCCGGAGCAGGCGTTGGGGAAGGAACTGGACGCGCGCACGGACCTGTTCTCGTTCGGCGTGGTGCTGTATGAGATGGCCACAGGGGTGCGGCCGTTCCGGGGTGACACTTCCGCGGCGATTTTCAACGCCATCCTGAACCAGACTGCAGCCACGCCCGCGCACCTGAACCCGGACCTGCCCCAGAAGCTGGGTGACATTATCCAGAAGGCGCTGGAAAAGGACCCGCGGCTGCGCTACCAGCATGCCTCGGAGATGCGGGCAGACCTGGAACGTCTGAAGCGCGACACGGACTCGGGGCGCTCCCCTGCGACGGCTGGCAGCGCCGAGCGTGCCGGTGCGATGCGAGGCGAAGAGTTGTGGGTGGCGGTGCTGCCGTTCAAGAACCCGAGCAGCGACGCCGACCTGGAAGCGCTGGCCGGCGGACTGAGCGAGGACGTTGCCACCGGGCTTTCGCGCTTTCCTTATCTTCAAGTGATTGCCTCTAACTCGGCGATGGCCTACAAAGGCCGCTCGGCGGATATCCGCACCGTGGGCCGGGAGCTGGGCGCTCGCTACGTACTGGAAGGCAGCGTGCGCAAAGGCGGAAAGACGGCGAGAGTGAGCGTCCAACTACTGGACGCCCTGACGGGCACGCACTTGTGGGCCGAGACCTACGACCGGAACCTGGAAACGGTGGACCTTCTGGCTGCACGGGATGAGATCACCGACCAAGTGGTGGCGACCGTGGCCGACAGCTACGGAATCCTGGTCCGCTCGCTAGTCGCGAGCCTGCACGGGAAGCCGGATCAGGAGCTTGGGGTGGCAGAGTGGATGCTCCGGTTTTTCGGCTACATGCAGCACATCACGCCGGACCAGCACGCTTCCCTACGGGATGACCTGGAAGGGGCGGTGGAACGGGATGGCGGTCAGGCCGACGTGTGGGCCTGCTTGTGCAACGTGTATCTGCACGAGTACTGCTTCGGGTTCAACCAGCGCCCCGGAGCGCTCGACCGGGCGCTGGCAGCGGCGCGGCGGGCGGTGGAAACGGATCGAACCAGCCAGTTGGGATACCAGGTCCTGGCGCAGTCGCATTTCTTCCGGCGGGAGCTGGCGGCATTCCGGGCGGCGGCTGAACGAGCCATCGCAATGAACCTGCGGGACAGTAACACCATGGCTATCCTGGGCCTGATGATCGAGCACACGGGAGAGTTCGAGCGCGGGGCCACGTTGGTGCGTCGCGCGATGCAACTCAACCCGCATCACGCCGGTTGGTATCACTTTGGCCTGATCTGGGAAGCCTTTCACAAGGGCGAGTACGACCGGGCTCTGGAGCATGCATCGCGCGTGAACATGCCGGGGATGTTCTGGCAGCATCTCGCTTTGGCCGCCATCCATGGGCACTTGGGCCAGAAGACTGAAGGCGAAGAAGCAGTGCGCGAACTGCTGACTTTAGACCCGGACTTTGCGCGGCACGCCCGGGCACAGATCGAAAGCTGGCACTAC
>JBOGLL010000387.1:0-5173 GCA_050746065.1 Terriglobales bacterium
GGCGATAGTCGCCTTCGGCCTTGCGGGCGGCGTCGGGACTGCGTGAAAAATAGCGTCCGGCTTCGGCGCAACCCACCGCCTGGAGGAACTGGGTGCCCGTGGGAGATGACTGGGAAACGATGTTCAGCTTCTTGTGGCCCCAGTGCGAGGGCATCTGGCGGCCGCCGGAGCTGGGATCGTCGGCCGCGCCCACCGCCTGGAGCAGCATTTCTGTGGGCGTGACGCCGAGCGTGAGGCAGAGGGCGCGGTCGCGATAGTAGGGATAGAACCAGTCGTAGGATGGCTTCAGCGCCATGCCGGCCGCCACCAGCAGGGCTTCGTGGCCGGCGCCGGAAATCTGGAAGTAGATCTTCTGCTGACGCTTGAGCAGGATCTCGCGGTCGTCGAGCCGCCGCGAAAGGTACATGAGGCGGTAGGTTTCGATGAGCTGCTTGCGGGTGAGCCCCTGCCACGTCTTTTCTGCCTTCTCGGACTTCTCTGCCTTCTCGCGGACGGAAGCCTTGGCCGTGGTCGCCATTCGTGCCTCGTTGGGAGGATGGGGAACGCCCCTATTCTAAATCCGCCCGGGGGCGGGCGATATACTGAAACCGCAGCATTCAAGCGCCGCCCATGATTCACCTCAACCGCCCTGTTCCCGCCGAGAAGGTCCGGCTGCTGGTCTTTGATCTGGACGGCACGCTGGTGGACTCGCGTGTGGACCTGGCCAACTCCATCAATGCCATGCTGCACCGCTACGAACGGCCGGAGCTACCCTGCGAGGTGATCGCCAGCTACATCGGCGACGGCGCTCCCATGCTGGTGCGGCGCGCGCTGGGCGATCCGGACGACGAGCGCTTCGTCAGCCAGGCCCTGGAGTACTTCCTCGCCTACTACCGCGAGCACAAGCTGGATACGACATACGTTTACGACGGCGTGAAGGAAGCGCTGACGGCGATCGCCCAAGACACGAACGGCGCGGCAGGCGAGCGCAAGATGGCTGTCCTCAGCAACAAGCCAGTGCGGCCGACGGAAGTGATCTGCCAGGCGCTGGGCCTGGCAGGTTTCTTCTTTCGCATCTACGGCGGCAACAGCTTCCACACCAAGAAGCCCGATCCGCTGGGCCTGAAGGCGCTGCTCAAGGAAGCGGGCGCGCGGCCGGAGGAGGCGGTGATCATCGGCGACAGCGATATTGACGTCATCACGGGGCGCAACGCGGGGGTTTGGACCTGCGGCGTCACCTACGGCCTGGTGCCGCACACGCTGGCGAATGCGCCGCCGGATGTGCTGGTGGATTCGCCGTCGGAGTGGGTCGAGCTGTTGGCAACGTCTTTCAACGCAGAGAGCGCAGAGAAGACGTGAGAAAGACCTTTGGTTTCACGCCCTCGGAGCTGCGTAAGTTGCGCTCGTTCTCGACGCCGGCCGGGATCCAGCGCTTCCTTGATTCCCTTCCTTACCATCTTGCGGGCACGGCGTGGTCGCCGCGGCGGGTGCTGCGCGAGCGCACCGTGCATTGCCTGGAGGGCGCCATCTTTGCTGCTGCGGCCCTGCGCGTCAACGGATTCCCGCCGCTGGTTATGGACATGGAGGCCGAGCAGGACACGGACCACGTCATCGCTATCTACAAGGTTCGCGGACACTGGGGCGCGGTGGCGGCGTCGAATTACGCCAGTTGCCGGTACCGCGAGCCCGTGTATCGCACGCTGCGCGAGCTGGCCATGAGCTACTTCGATCTCTACTTCAACCTGCGGCGCGAGCGCAGCCTGCGAACGTTCTCGCGCCCGGTGAACCTCGCCCGCTTTGACGAGCTGGATTGGATGACCTCGGAGAGGAACGTGTGGTTCATTCCCGAGTACCTGTGTGAGATTTCTCACACATCGCTTCTCAAGCGCGGCATGAGCCGACGCCTGACGCGCGTGGATGCGCGCGGGTTCGCGGCGGGATTGGTGGGACAGCGAAAAAAGTAGTCAGCGTCCCAGCAGTGCGGCGATGCTGCCTTCCCGCGTGCCCGGGGCGATGAGGTCGAGTTTCCCGTCGCGGTTCACGTCACCCACCGCCACGATCCAGCCGCTGGTGTGGGGGCGAAGGGTGTTGAACTCAGGCGCAGCAGAAAATTTGCCCTTCCCATCACCCAGAAACAAGGTAACCCCACT
The DNA here is from genome assembly GCA_050746065.1 of Terriglobales bacterium. Lineage (GTDB taxonomy): Bacteria > Acidobacteriota > Terriglobia > Terriglobales > Acidobacteriaceae > CAZXVY01. The sequence continues at coordinate 2,130 of JBOGLL010000387.1, forward strand.
CCCGGCCAGGGCCAGGTCTCGGTGCCCGTCGTGGTTCCAGTCGCCGGAGGCCATTTTCCAGCCGCGACGGCCGGCATTGAGCTGCGGCCCGGGAGCCGCCTGAAAACCACCTTTTCCGTCGCCCAGCAGAATGGTGATGTCGCTGATGTCGTCATGGGAAGCAGCAAGATCCAGGTTTCCGTCGGCGTTGAATTCGTCGAGCAGCACAAAGAAGGGCCGTTGCAGGGTGCGAATCGGCGAACCGGGAGCCGGAGAGAATCCGCCCCGGCCGTTGCCCAACATCACCGTGAGGGCGTTGCCGACGACGTCGGGCACAATCAGGTCCAACTTGCCGTCCTTGTTCAGGTCGGCAAGCAAGTGGGGATAGGGCGTGCGTCCCACGGAGACGGGCGAGCCGGGCGCGGCGGCGAAGCCTCCGCGGCCATCGTTCAGCAGGACGGCGATGCGCCCTGCGTCCTGGTGTCCGGAGGTGATATCGAGCCGGCCGTCGGCGTTTACGTCGGCGAGCGCCAAGCCGTGGTTATGCGGCTTCACGTTGGCAAAAGCCAGAAGCGGAGAGCCCGGCGCTGGCCGAAAGCTGCCATCCCCTGCGCCCAGCAACACGTAAACGTCGTTGCTGTTGTGGCTGGTAGCGGCAAGATCCGCCTTGCGATCGCCGTTGAGGTCGCCCGCAGCTACGAGATGAGGCGAAGGTCCGGCCACAACGGGCGATCCGGGGGCCTGGCGGAAATTGCCGCGACCGTCTCCCAGCATGACCGTCAGCCCACTCGAGCTGGCTGCAACGACATCCAGCGTCTGGTTGCCATCCAGGTCGTCCAACAGAAGTCCACCTGGGGAGCCGGCAACAGTGAACGGCGAACCGGGCGCCGGAGCAAACATCGGCTGTTGGGCCGCGACACTCGACACCATCAACAGGGCGATGAGAACAAAAGCAGGGAATGTGCGCGACATGCGGTTGCGCCCCTCCAGGACGTTCACCTATCAGACGAGCCGCCGCAATAGAAGTAAGCGCCCCTCTGTACTCGCAACTAGGTACTCGGTACTCTGTACTTGATGGATTTCAAGCTCATCTCCGACTACAAACCCCGCGGTGACCAGGGACAGGCGATCGATTCGCTGATCCGCGGCATTGGCACCGCCGAGAAGCACCAGGTGCTACTGGGTGTGACCGGCTCGGGCAAGACGTACACCATGGCGAAATTAGTGGAGCAGGTGAACCGGCCTACGCTGGTCCTGGTGCACAACAAGACGCTGGCCGCGCAGCTCTACCACGAGTTCAAGAGCTTCTTTCCGCACAACGCGGTGGAGTACTTCGTCTCCTACTACGACTACTACCAGCCGGAAGCGTACGTCCCCGCGGGTGACATCTACATCGAAAAGGAAGCCACCATCAACGATGAACTGGACAAGCTTCGGCTGTCGGCGACGCGGTCGTTGTTCGAGCGACGTGATTGCCTGATCGTGGCCTCGGTGAGCTGCATTTACGGCCTGGGCTCGCCCGACGCCTACTACGGCATGATGCTGTTCCTGGAAAAGGGCCAGAAGATCAAGCGGGAAGACATCATCCGCCGGCTGGTGGAGATCCTCTACGAACGCAACGACTACGATTTCCGCCGCGGTACGTTCCGCGTGCGCGGCGATGTGATCGAGGTCTACCCCACGTACGACGATATGGCCTACCGCATCGAGCTCTTTGGAGACGAGATCGAATCGCTGTCGCAGATCGATCCGCTGTTCGCCACGGTGAAGCAGAAATACGTGCGCCTGCCCATCTATCCCAAGACGCACTACGTGATGTCGAAGGAGACGCGCGATCAGGCGGTGCAATCCATTCTGGCGGAGCTGGCGTGGTGGGAGAAAGAACTGGAGCGCCAAGGACGCTTGGTGGAATCGCAGCGCATCCATCAGCGCACGCGTTTCGATGTGGAGATGATCAAGGAAGTGGGCTATTGCCACGGCATCGAGAATTATTCGCGGCATTTTTCCGGGCGGCTGCCCGGCGAGGCGCCCCCCACGCTACTCGACTATGTGCCTCGCGACTACATGCTGTTTATCGACGAATCGCATCAGACGGTGCCGCAACTGCATGCCATGTATCACGGCGACCGCTCGCGCAAGCAGACCCTGGTGGAGTACGGCTTCCGGCTGCCGTCGGCGCTGGATAACCGGCCGCTGACGTTCGAGGAATTCGAGCATCGTGTGAACCAGGCGGTGTACGTTTCCGCGACGCCGGGGCCGTACGAGCTGACCAAATCGGCGGGCGTGGTGGTGGAGCAGATCATCCGGCCGACCGGATTGGTGGATCCGCCCGTGGAAGTGCGCGCCGTGAAGGGCCAGATCGACGACCTGCTGGCGGAAATCCGTGAGCGTGCCGCGCAGGGCGAGCGCGTGCTGGTGACGACGCTCACCAAGCGCATGGCCGAAGACCTGGCCGAGTACTACAGCGAAGTGGGCGTGCGCTGCCGCTATCTGCACTCGGAGATCGAGACTCTGGAGCGGGTGAAGATCCTGCGCGATTTGCGACGCGGCGAGTTCGATGTTCTCATTGGCATCAACCTGCTGCGCGAAGGACTGGATTTGCCGGAGGTGTCGCTGGTGGCCATCCTCGACGCCGATAAAGAGGGCTTTCTGCGTTCGTCCGGGTCGCTCATCCAGACCATGGGTCGCTGCGCGCGCAACCTGAATGGGCGCGCCATTTTGTATGCCGACCGGGTGACCGATTCCATGCAGCGGGCCATGGACGAAACTGGCCGCCGCCGCGCCCTGCAGCACGCTTACAACGAAGCCAACGGGATTACGCCGGCGTCCATCGTGCGTCCGTTGGAGATGGCGTTGGCGGCGATTGTCGAGGCCGATTACTCCGACGTGCCGCTCGACCTGAAGGACATTCCCGAGTTCCGCAACCAGGAAGACCTGGACGCCTACGTGGTGCGCCTGGAAACGGAAATGCGCGAGGCCGCCAAGAAGTTCGAGTTTGAGAAGGCCGCCAAGTTAAGGGACACGATCAGGGATTTGAGGACGAAGGAGTTTCTGTTTACCTAATC
>JBOGLL010000388.1:0-8632 GCA_050746065.1 Terriglobales bacterium
CTTCGGAGTAGCGCGTCCACAGCCGCGGACGCTTCACCAGATGCGCCAGCGCCAGCGGCGCCACCGGCGCAAACGGATTGCGCACCGCGCGCACGCCGCACCCCTTCGCCGCCTCGAGCAGCGGCCGCAGTACCGACGGGAAGAGATGTGTGTGCTTGTGCGTATCCAAATGCGACACACTGACGCCCGCAGATTGAAGTCTGCGCATCTGTGCAGTGGCTTCGGCGGCGATCTCGTTGGGATCGAGCCGTCCGCGCATGGCTGTCAGCGCGAAGCCGGCGATGCCGTCACGGAAGCGCCCATTGCGCGCCAGCGTTCGCGGACGCGGCTCCAGCAGCGGCTCGCCATCCACCAGCATCACGTGGCAGCCCACGCTGAGTCTGGGCGCCTGACGCACGTGACCGACCGCATCGTCGAACGCGGCGGAGTTCGCCATCAGTGTGGTTGAGGTCACCACGCCCCGCTGGTGCGCTTCCAGGATGGCCCGGTTCACGCCCGGCGTGAGTCCGAGGTCATCGGCGTTGATGATGAGGCGAGGCATGGGAATTGGTAATCGGGTAATTGGTTATTGGTAATTGTAATGGCGTGACAGTGGCAGTCGTCAGTTTCAGGCGATCCCACGTTAGCGTCGAACGACGCGGGGCGAACGAGGGCACTGACTAACGACCAGCGACGAACGACTAACGACTCGCGACTGTTCCTTTGCTATACTCGACTGCGGAGACATCGCCAAGCGGCGAGGCCGTAGGGCGGTTAGCTCAGTTGGTTAGAGCGCCTGCCTTACAAGCAGGAGGTCGAAGGTTCGAGTCCTTCACTGCCCACCATCTCCACCACGCAGTTCCGCTACGCAATCCAGCGGGGACGTAGTTCAGTTGGTTAGAACGCTGCCCTGTCACGGCAGAGGTCGCGGGTTCGAGTCCCGTCGTCCCCGCCATTTGTTCGTAAACGGAGAGGTGGGAGAGGTCCCTCGCTGGCGCTCGGGATTTCGCCTGCGGGCTCAGACGCCCGCAAAGCGGCTCAAGTTCGAGTCCCGTCGTCCCCGCCAGAGTTTCTTTTCGTTGGGAACCAAGCTCCTCAGACCTGGGAGGTCACGATGAGGATTTCTTCAATCCTTCAAAACCTGGCATTCATCGGAGAAGCGGAAGGCGATCGGCGGACCTACTACGTATTCCAGGGGAGCAGCGGCTATGTGGTGGCTTCGTCCAACGGCAAGGCGGCCCTCAATGTCACCATGGTGGGCAAGGACGTGCTTGCAGGCATACAACGCAGGTTCGGTGGCCGCGAGGTAACCACAAGCCTGATCGTGCACCGGAGCCGGCGACCGGATCGATTCGGCGCGCTGAATGCCCTGTACGTAATGGTGGCACTGGGTGCGGCCCGCAAGCTCAGGAAACGCGACGGGAAGGCGATGGTATTCAAGGTCAAACGGTGAGCAAGTCGTCGCCGCAACCGTTCCCTAGCAGAGAATCTCATGGCACCGCCATGCCAACATCTTGATCAAGTGAAGTTCACCAGCACGGAGATGCATGGCTGCGAGGCCTGCCTGAAGATGGGCGACAGGTGGGTCCACCTTCGGCTGTGCCTGATCTGCGGGCAGGTGGGCTGTTGCGATTCTTCCAAGAACAAGCACGCCACCCGGCATTTCCGCGAGACCGGCCATCCGGTGGTCCGCTCCATCGAGCCCGGCGAGAGCTGGGTGTGGTGTCACGCCGACGACATGATCGCCGGCGAACTCCCGGCCTGAGACCCGCGGCCTGTTTCGTTTCGACTTTCCAAATCACCGCCAGACGCGATAGGCTTCACGCCCGCAAGAGGGAGCGAAGCCGGTGATCGTGGTGCTGGGCGACATCAACGTGGACATCTCTGCGCGACTGGACCTACCGCTCCGCATGGGATCGGACTGCCTTGCGGCCGAACTCGGCCTGCATCTGGGCGGCGTGGGAGCGAACACGGCGGTCGCGCTGGCGCGCCTGGGCGAGCCGGTGCGGCTGCTGGCTTGCGCCGGGCGCGACGCGTTTGCCGAGTGGGCCCTGGAGCGCCTGGCACGGGAAGGCGTGGAAATCTCCTTCGTGCAGCGAACCGCGGAGGCACTGACCGGCATGATGTTCATTGCCATCGCGCCCGACGGCCAGCGCACCATCCTGGGAAGCCGCAGCGCCAACTTGCTGCTGCGTCCGGAGGAAGAGATGAAGCGCGCACTCGACGGTGCGCGAGCTTTTCACCTGATGGGCTACAGCCAGATGGTTCCGGCCCTCGAAGAAGCCGCTGCAGCCTTGCTTCGAGGTGCGCGTCAACGAGGCCTGACGGTTTCCGTGGACGCCGGTGCGGCGCCCAGTCATCAGTTCCCTGAGAAGGTGGTGGCTCTCGGCACCAAGGCCGGAGTGTTCTTTGCCAACCAGGAAGAAGCCGTCGCCCTCACCGGCAAGGACGACCCGCGCGCAGCGCTTGAGGCGCTGGAGAAGTCCGGGATCCCGCAGGTGATTCTGAAGCTGGGTGATGCGGGATGCCTGCTGCGCCAGGGCTCGGCGCTGGTGGAAGTGCCGCCGCTGCCGGTACGCGCCGTGGATACCACGGGCGCAGGCGATTCGTTCACCGCAGCGTTCCTCAAAGCTCGCCTGGACGGCTGGCCGGACACCGAGGCCGCGCTCCTGGCCAATGCCGCCGGCGCCGCGGCGTCGGAAATCGTCGGCGCGGCCGATGGCATGCCCGACATCGGCCGCCTGCGCGCGATAATATCTGAGACGCCGTTGCCCGATCCGTGGGGCGAGGTAGGCCGGCGGGTGCTGGAGCGTCTGCAACAGAAAGCCAGCGCGACACCAAGAGCACGAGGAGCTTGACCATGGAACCGATGCCGGAGTGGAAGCAGGAGATGGATCGTCCGCGGATGAAGTCGTTGCAGGACTTGTTTGCGGTGGAGAAGCCGGTGATTGGCATGGTGCACCTGTGGCCGCTGCCCGGCGCGCCCGGTTACTCCGGCTACGGCATGCGCACGGTAATGGACTACGCCCTGCGCGACGCGGAAGCGCTTGTCGCGGGCGGCGTGGACGGCCTGATGGTGGAGAACATGTGGGACCTGCCCTACTTCGTCGGACACGACGTGAAGCCGGAAGCCATGACCGCACAGGCCGTGGCCGCGGCCGAGGTCGTGAAGAATTTTCCGGTGCCGGTGGGCATCAACGTGGTCCACAACGGCGGCGTGGTGTGCCTGTCGATCGCCGTGGCCGCCGGAGCGCGCTTCATCCGCGTGTGCATCCTGACCGGCTCGCGCCTGTGGGACACCGGGGAACTCGACCACGGCTGTGCCGCCGAATTGATCCGCAAGCGCAAGGAACTCTATGCCGAGCACATCCAGATCTTCGCCGACGTGGACAAGAAGCACTCTATCCCATTCCCCGGCTTGGACCTGCGCACCCACATCGAGTGGACGGAGTACTACGGCGGCGACGCGCTCATCGTTTCCGGACGCATGACCGGCTCTGCGCCGGACGTGGAGAAGGTCCGCGAAGCGCGACAGCGCGCCACGCGCCCCATCTTGATCGGCAGCGGCAGCACCGCGGAAAACGTTGGGGCCTTCCTGGAGTACGCCGACGGCATCATCGTGGGCTCGAGCCTGAAGGTGGACGGCGTTCCGGAAAAGCCGGTGGACGGCAAGCGTGTCCGGCAGTTCATGGACGCAGTGCGCCGCGTGCGCGAGTCGTCCATGAAGCGGAGCCAGGCACTGGCGTAAGGGCGGTTGCTCGCTGTCTTTAGGAGCTCTGAAAGAACAACTATGCACGCCATTGTGGTTCGTCGCTATGGCCCGCCGGAAGTTCTCGAGTGGCGCGAGGTCCCGGATCCGAAGCCCGCAGCCGGGCAAGCGCTCATCCGCGTGAAGGCAGTCGGCATCAACTTCGCCGACTTGCTGGCTCGACTTGGCGTTTACTCGGGCACGCCCAAGCCGCCGTTCGTGCCAGGGCTGGAGATCGCCGGAGTAATCGAAGAAACCGAGACCTCGCCTGCGCATTCATTCAAGCCGGGCGACCGCGTAGTCGCTCTCTCGCGTTTCAACGCCTACGCGGAGCGCGTCATTGTGAACGCTGAGCAGGCGTTTCCCATTCCGGATGGGATGTCGTTCGAGGAAGCGGCGGCCATTTCCGTGAACTACCTGACGGCGTGGCAGTCCATGTTTGAGATGGGGAACCTGCGGCGCGGGGACCGCATCCTGATCACCAGCGCCGCGGGCGGCGTGGGCGTGGCTGCGGTGCAACTGGCGAAGGCCAAGGGGCTGATCACGTTCGGAACCGCCGGGCCGACGAAGCAGGACTTCCTTCGCCAGATGGGCGTGGACCATCCCATTGACTACACGCACGAGAATTTCGTAGACGTGGTCCGGCGAGTGGCGCCCGAGGGCATCGAGATGGCGCTCGATGCCGTGGGTGGCAAGTCCTACGCCGACAGCTACAAGTGCCTGGGGCCGATGGGGAGGTTGGTGGTATATGGGTTTTCGACCGTCGTGGGCCCGAAAGGCAAGATCAGCTATCTGCACGGGGCAAAAGAAATGCTGCAAACTCCGCGCTTCCAACCCCTGAAGCTGATTGATCGAAACATTGCGGTCATTGGAGTGCACATCGGCAAGCTGGGGCACAAGGCCAGCGTAATGAAAGGGCAACTTGAAGAAATCTTCCGCATGTACCAGGGCGGACAGGTGAAGCCGATCGTAGGCAAGACGTTTCCGCTGGCCGAAGCTGCGGCCGCGCATCGCTACATCCACGACCGCAAGAACATCGGCAAGGTTGTGCTGCTGGCGGGCTAAGAAACAGGTGTACGTGGCTGATTGATTCCCCCTGTGATTTTCGTATAAAGTCCCCGTGGCGAGCGGAAGACAGCAGTTATGTTGTGCCTGACACAGGACACTTCTCATCAATTCCAGCTCCTGCAAGCGATTGGATGAGCGTCCCGAAAATAACATCCCGCCCAAGATGCTTTACGGGGACCAGAATCCGCGATTAGGATTCACACTGTCCAGATGCGCGGAAAAGTAGACCAATCGGGCCCCGTCTGGCGTAGAGATGAACTGTATCCGTTTTATGTGCAATCTCCCAAAACGAGTGCCGAACATCCCGGTCGCTCTCTTCAGGGTTTCCCTTAAACTGAGCATTTGGTCGGAATCAAGATTAGCTGTGAAGACAAGATTCAGGTGACCGCCCTGGGCATGGTTGTGGTCGCGGCGGAAAGCCGCGGGCAGCTCGGGAAGGCTGCCCAGGTACAGGGTGAACTGAATCCCCAGCGGTTGGCCTACCAGCCTCTGGACGTCATTCACGATGCAAGAACCAGCATTCGGGTGGGAGCTTATGGGGAGGAGTATTGACGATTCGCTTGCGTTGCCTGTCGTCGGCGCGAGTATTAGCGCCAGAGCCGAAACCGCCAAAATGGCGGCTGCTATCTTGCTGCACCACATACGATTACCTCGAGCGCGGTTGCGCTAGCGCAGAGGTAGCTGGTAGGGGCCTTGGAAGTACTGAGGCAGCGCTGAGGTTGGGACGAGGTCTTTCCGAGCCAAATCCGAGGGTCTGGGTCTGCTAATGGATATAATCAGTTGCGATCCACCGGGGGTATGAGGCCATGTCCGGTGAGTTTCGTGTTGGTTCCTCGCTAGTCCAACCCAGCGTGAGCTGCGTCGTGTGCAACGGAAGAACCACCCACCTGGAACCAAAGATGATGGAAGTGCTGGTTTATCTTGCTGAACACCAGGGCGGGGTTGTTCCCAAGGAAGAGCTCATGCGGGCGGTTTGGAAGGACACGTTCGTCACTGACGATGTGCTTACCCGCTGCATCTCCGAGCTACGGAGGGCGTTGGAGGATGACGCCAAGGAGTCACACGTCATCCAGACGGTCCCCAGGAAGGGATACCGGCTGATGCCAGCCGTCGTGTATCCGTCGCCTGGGCCACCGACGCTTGCACGCGCGACTTCCCGCGGCCTCTTCAACCTCATCCAAGTGATGTACGCGGCCTTCTACATCCTGGCACTGGCTAGGTTGGAGTTTATCCACGGGCTGATGGGCCGGGTGGCGGGCGCGTTCGAGTGGCCGGTGGTGAAACTCGTCCTGATCACGGCAATCATGGGCTTGGCGGCGCGCCTCTACAGTTTTTCCGCCGTAACCCTCGATTTCCAGGGCTTCGGAAGGCAGTTTCACCGCATCTTCCCGGCGCTGCTGGTGTTGGATTGCATCTGGGCCCTCGCCCCGTTCCTGCTCGCGGAGAAGATCACCATCGGTCTGGCCTTCGCCGCCGCCGTGGGATTGCTGTTTCTGCCGTTTGCACAGCTCACTTTGGTGCGCATGGCCTACGACCGGTAGGAGCGTGCGGCCCGGCCAACCACCGCTACATCCACGACCGCAAGAACATCGGCAAGGTTGTGCTGCTGGTGCCGTAGGTAGCTAACCAGCCGATCCGTCCGGGCTGGCCAGGACCACCACGTAGCCGTCAGGGTCCCGCACCCAAAGTTCCCAGTGGTTGGGACCGCCGACTCCGGAGGGGGGATTACGATGGCGAGGCATAACCACCTCTACGTTCATTTCGGCGGCGCGGGCCATTGCTGCGTCGAAGTCGTCGATTTCGAACCACAACAGCACACCGTTGCCATAGGGCCTGTCGCTGCGGTCGCCGATCGGTCCATGGTGGTGCTCCACTTCGAACCTGTGTAACTGGAGAATCAAGGTTTCATTCGCAACCAGGCGCTCGTATTCCGCACCGCCGTGGGCACTCCGGCACCCGAGAAGGCGCTGGTACCAGCGGCTGCTCGCTTCCACATCGGTCACGGCAATCAGGGGCTGCGGACGCATGATGTCTCCTGGTGCCGGCGGGTCAGGACTGATCGTACTTCATTCGCTCCCTGGCGGCGCCGGCGAAGACGACGTTGGTCACCAGGAATGCCAGACCGACGACGATCAGGGTGAGCAGGACGTCGAAGGCGTAGAAACGATTGAAGCCGCGCTCGAGCACGGCGTCCGAAGGCTCGTCCGGGTCGTAGTAAACCTCAACTTCAGTTCCCACCGGATAGCGGGCGGCATCCTGGGCAGCGGCGCTGCGGGTCAGGTGATACTCCGAACCCCAGCGCAGCGTCTGCGATGTGTAGCCGCGCCCTTTGACGGTGTAGGCGTAATGCACGTCCGTATAGCTGACGAACGAGACGAGCGTCCCGGGTTCGCTGGTGTTGGAGACGACCATGCCGGCCGCCTTTTGCCAGAAGGCGCTTTCCAAGATGCGGGCCAGTTGGTACACGTGCCACCCGCCCAAGCTCAGCACCAGTAAGACGAAGATGCAGCCGGTGTGCTGGCCTGCTGACTGGGCCCTGCGTGCGTTGCGCTCATAGCGCGTTTCCTTGAAGCCCCACCTGTCCCGCAACATGACCGACAGATTCTCCGCAATCAGAGTGCGGAAGGCAAGGGTCCTCGGTACAATCTTGCCGATTCCAGTCGTACAATTTCCGCGGAGGCCTCAATCATGAAACCGATTCATTTGTTGCTTGCATTCCTGCTGGTGAGTCTTGCCTGGACGGGAGCATTCGGGGAAGGGAAGGCGGTTACGCTGGAGGGCTGGGTGATTGATTCTTCCTGCGCTTACACCAAGGACCTGAAGAAGCCCATCAGCGAAAGCTGTGCCAAGGAATGCGCCGAGGGCGGATCGCCCCTGGTGATCCTCACCGACGACGGCACCGTGTACCTGCCCATCTCTGGCACCCTGCCGGCTACGGGTGAGAACAGGCGGCTGATGGCGTTTGCCGGTCAGCGAGTGAAGGTAGAGGGAACAGTGCATGACCGCGCCGGCTCGAAAGCCATGGTCATCGCCAAAATCGAGGCCGTGAAGCCGGCCAAGTAGGCGGCTAGCCCTTCGGCTTCCGTTCGTCGAGCTTGCCTTGCAGGTAGAGCGCGTAGGCACGGCGCTGCAACGGGTTCCAGGTGCCGTATTGCGGATTCACGTAGCGGCACGCCCGGTCGAGATCGAACCCTTCGTTCATCAGCGCTTCCGCCATGCTGAGTGCGGCTTCGTCAGGGAGTTCGGTGGCGGCGATCGAACCGCCGGCGAGCGGGATGGTGAAAGAAGCGCTGTGTGTCTCTGCGGATTCGGCTGGCTGCGAGCCGAAACTGAGCTTGAACTCGTGCCGGCCGGGCTCGCTGTGAGTTTCGACTTTCAAGCCTTCGCCCCGCTCCGACTTACCGAAGTCGCCCGGCACCAGCTTCCCCGGCGGAGGCGGCATGTCCAGGTAGATGGCCCGCAACTGGCCGAAGACCCAGACCAGAAACCCCAGCAGGAAAATGCCGCCCAGGAACAGTGCCAACGGGTCGAGGGGCTGGCCGCGCCACTTCCAGAACGCATATCCCAGAAAAGTCAGCAGCAGGATCGTAGTGCCGATGAGTACGACGGCATAGACCGCCTGGACCTTGCGCTTGGCGTCGTCCAGTTGGCGCAGAAAGCGGTCGCGGTCGTCGGGGTTCCAGTCCATGGAGGCGTCTAGCGGCATTCTACGCGAGCCCGCCGAGCCGATGGGCGGAATGGCGAAGCTGCCTTCCGGCCGTCGGGCTGGTGTCTAGGGCTCGTGGCGAAACACCAGGGCGGGTGGCCCACATCTGCCGCGGTTAGCAGATGTGGGTC
>JBOGLL010000389.1:0-4245 GCA_050746065.1 Terriglobales bacterium
GACCAGTCCACGCAGCCCCAAGAGGCTGCACCACGCCGCTCATCCGAACAGCGACCACGACATCATCTTCCAGGTGTCGCCGAAGCGCGCGTTCTTGCCGGTGGCAGCACTGGCCTCGTAGCCGCAGTGCACCAGACAGTTTTCGCAGCGGGGATCGCGGCCGTAACCGTACTTCTCCCACGACGTCTTCTGGATCAGATCGCGGAAGCTGTTGTGGTGAGCATCCGTCATCAGGTAGCACGGGCCCTTCCACCCCTTGGTGTTGTAAGTGGGATTGCCCCAGGCGGTGCACATCAATTCGCGGTCGCCAGCCAGAAACTCGGCATAGACCGGCGAGGTGTTAAGGGGGAATCGGCGGGCAAGGCGCTTGATCTCGCGGAACTTGTCGCGAATGCGGGCGCGGTCAAGGAAAATGTCTTTGGTCTGCACGGCGCTGTAGGAATAACCGGGCGAGATCATGTGGCCGTCCACGCCCAAAGCCTCCAGATACTCGAACATGGCTTCGATCTCGTTCATGTCGGTTTCCATGAAGACGGTGGTGTTGGTGCAGACCTGGAAACCGTGCTCTTTGGCGCAGCGGATGCCGTCGATAGCGGCGTCGAATACACCGTCGCGTTCTACAGCCAGATCGTGAGAGCGGCGCATGCCATCGAGATGCACATTGAAAAAGAATCGGCTCGAGGGCTTGAACTCCTTAATGCGCTTGCGGATGAACATGCCGTTGGTGCACAGGTAGATGTGCTTCCTGCGCTGCAGGAGTCCTTCCACCAGTTTGCCCAAGTCGCGGTAGATCATGGGCTCTCCGCCGCAGATGGAAACGATGGGGGCGCCGCACTCATCTACGGCCGCCAGGCACTGCTCGACCGGCACGGTTTCGCGGATGGTGCTTTCATACTCGCGGATGCGGCCGCAGCCGGTGCAGGTCAGGTTGCAGGCATGCAACGGTTCGAGCATCAGCACCAGGGGAAACTTCTCTTCCCCTTTCAGCTTCTTGCTCACGATGTATCTGGCCAGGTCGGCGGTCAGGCTCAGCGGAAAACGCATGTTCGGGTCTCAGGCCTCAGCTTTCAGATGTCGAGTTGTGCCCTTCGGACGTCTGGGTCGCGATTCCGGCACCGTTGCCGCCCGAGGCAAACTTTCGGGAGTATTCGGTCAGCGCCAGCAAAGGAAAATAATTTCGGTACAGATGGTACGCCAAATAAAACACCCGCGGGAAGCCGGTGCCGGTAAAGTGCCGCTCGTCCCAGGAGCCGTCACGCTTCTGGTGCTGGAGCAGATAGGCAACGCCGCGATGGGCGGAGTCGCTGCGCAGGTCGCCGGCAGCCTGCAGTCCCAGCACCGCCCACGCGGTCTGGGAGGGTGTGCTGGGGCCGATGCCGCGGCGCGCGGGGTCGTCGTAGGAATCGCAGGTTTCACCCCAGCCGCCGTCTGCGTTCTGCACGGAACGCAGCCACTCCGCGGCCTGCAGCACAAAGGGTTCGTTGCGATCCACGCCCATGGCTTCCAGGGCGCGCAGCACCAGCATGGTGCCGTAGATGTAGTTCACACCCCAGCGCCCAAACCATGAACCGTCAGGCTCCTGGCTATTCAGGATGAAGCGCATCGCGCGCTTCACCACGGGATGCTCGCGGGTGTAGCCCTGCCCGGCGAGCATCTCAAGGACGCGCCCGGTGATGTCCACCGTGGCCGGGTCGAGCATGGCGTTGTGGTCGGCAAAGGGCACGTACTGGAACACCATACGGTTGTTGTCCTTGTCGAACGACGCCCAGCCACCATTGCTGCACTGCATGGAGAGTACCCAGTCGAGGGCCCGGGCCACGGACTCGTGCTGGTAGCGTTCGCTGGGATGGTTAATGCGGGCGAGAGCGATCATCACCATGGCGGTATCGTCCACGTCGGGGTAGAACTCGTTATTGAATTCGAAGTACCAGCCCGCAGGCGCCGCCTTCTTGTTCTTCACCGCCCAGTCCCCAGTGTGCGTGACCTGTTTCTTGAGCAGCCAGTCGGCGGCAGCCACCAGCCGCGGGTCGTCGGCGGCGATGCCGCTCTCGGCCACGGCGAAGGCGGCGATGGCGGTATCCCACACCGGCGACTTGCAGGGCTGCATACGCAGCGTGTCGCTTCCCTCGATCGCCAGGGCCTCGAATTCATCCAGAGCGCGGATCATCTGCGGGTCGTCCACGGAGTAGCCCAGGCAGCGCAAGGCAATAATGGAGTTCATCATCGCCGGATAGATGGCTCCCAACCCGTCACTCATCTCGAGCCGTTCCAGCATCCATTCTTCCGCCTTGCGGATGGCCACAGAGCGAAGAGGACGCACGTGCACGCGCTCGAACCAATGCGTCATCCGGTCGAGGAAGAGGAAGAAGTTGCGCCACGTGAGGATCTTCGGCGCCCACTTCAGGTGCAGACGGGAGCTGTGCCGGCCCTGGGGAAAGAGTTCGTCGATCCCCATCTCCGCGGGGATCTTCTTGAACGGTTTCTTGGCGTAGCAGATGGAAAGCGGCACCAGGATGGCGCGCGACCATGAGGAAATCTCGTAGATGTTGAACCAGAACCACCGCGGAAAGAGCACGATCTCCGGGGGCACGGCGGGCACGGCGTCATAATCGTACTGGCCGAAGAAGCACAGATAGATCTTGGTGAAAGTGTTGACCTCAGTGACGCCACCGAGGTCAAGGATGCACTTGCGGGCGCGCACCAGCGCAGGATGGTCGGCCTTGTAGCCTGCGAGTTTGAGGCCGAAATAGGCCTTTACCGTGGCGCTGATGTTCGACGGGCCAGCGTGAAAGATGCTCCAACCTCCGTCCTCGTTCTGGTGCGCAAGGACGTAGCGCGCCGCCTTGGCCAGGCGTTCCACCTCGCCGGTACCCAGGAGCGTGTGCAGCAAGATGTAGTCGGACTCCAGGGTTGTGTCGGCCTGGAGTTCGCCGCACCAGTAGCCGTCCTCGTGCTGCCCGGAGAGCAGATAGTCGCGTGAGGCTGCGATGGCGCGGGCAAGGCGCTCGCGAACGCCGTCCATCCTGCCGAACAGCAGGGGCGCGGTGTCGCGCCCGCCTGGGGGAATCTGCATTCTGTGATTACTCCGCAGCGGCCGCTGAAGGAGCCGCTGCTATGGCCTGGACGATTTCCGGGGGCAGCCCGAAACGGACGTTCTCGGGCATCACCTCAACCTCGCGCACGTCGGTGAAACCGGCGCTGGTAAGGAAAGTGACGACTTCTTCCACAAGACATTCCGGGGCAGAGGCGCCTGCGGTGAGGGCCACGGTTTTCACACCCTCCAGCCACGCAGCTTCGATGGCGCGATAGTTTTCGATCAAGTAAGCGCTGGTTCCCAGGTTGCGCGATACCTCCACCAGCCGATTGGAGTTGGAACTATTGTCGGAACCGACCACCAGGAGCAGATCGGCATCGCCGGCGATGTGCTTCACCGCAAGCTGGCGGTTCTCCGTGGCGTAGCAGATATCCTGGGCGTGCGGGCCCTTGATTTCCGGGAACTTGCGGCGCAGGGCGTCGATGATGTCGCTGGTCTCATCCAGGCTCAGCGTGGTCTGTGTGATGTAGGCGATGCGGCTGGGGTCAGGGACTTCCAGTTTTTCCACCTCTTCCGGCGATCCCACAACCTGCGTAACCCGCGGAGCCTCGCCCAGGGTGCCAATCACTTCGTCGTGGTCGCGGTGGCCGATGAGGATGATGCTGTAGTCCTCGGTGGCGTACTTGACCGCCTCCACGTGGACCTTGGTGACCAGCGGGCAAGTGGCATCAATCACTCGCAGACCACGGAGCTGGCTGGCATCGCGGACTTCCGGAGAAACGCCGTGGGCGCTATAGATGACCCGCTCGCCATTGGGGACTTCGTCCACATCGTCGACGAAAATCGCGCCCTTGGCCGCCAGATCCTCCACCACGTAACGGTTGTGGACGATTTCCTTGCGTACGTAGATGGGAGGGCCGAAGGTTTCAAGCGCAATGCGGACGATGTCAATGGCCCGCACCACTCCGGCGCAGAATCCGCGGGGCTTGAGCAATAACAGGGTTTTTTCCACAGCCGTCGTCATGCGTTTCAAGTATACGTTCTGAGTACGTCTTTCGGGAAGCTACAGATTATGAAAGCTGTGCAAGGAACCGCTATTGTAACCCCTACAAACCGCTGGAATTAGCATTATTCGGACGCAGGGGGCGGGTAAGTGGTCAAGCATTGGTCTTGAGCAATTGCTGGGCGTGCCGACGGGAGGTCTCCGTGAG
>JBOGLL010000390.1:0-7527 GCA_050746065.1 Terriglobales bacterium
GTGCAGAGTTGCGCACTCTTATCTCCGCACTCTGCACTCTGAACTCTGCACTCACGCTGTGCTATCCTTCCCGCCTTCCGGAGGCTTGATCCATGAAGTTCTCACGCAGGAAATTTCTCGCTGCGACGGCGGTGACGTCAGCCTCAGCCGCGCTGGGTCTGGAGGCCCAAGAAGGGAAGAGTGCTGCGACCCAACCGGCGCGTGCTCCCGGACGCCCCGCAATTATCTGCAAGGTCACGGGTTCGCAGGCCATGGACGGGGCTTACGAGATGCTGCGCCGCGGGCATGACACGCTGGATGCCGGGCTCTTCGTTTGCCGCGCCCAGGAAGATGATCCCGCAGACGACAGCGTCGGTCTTGGCGGTCTGCCCAACGAGGACGGCGTGGTCGAACTCGATGCCTGCTGCATGCACGGGCCGACGCGTCGCGCCGGGGCGGTGGCTGGCGTGCGCGACATCAAGAATGTCTCCATGCTGGCCAAACTGGTGATGGAGCGAACCGATCATCTGCTGCTGGTAGCGGAGGGCGCGGAGCGCTTCGCGGCTGCGCACGGCTTCCCAGAAGAGAGCCTGCTCACCGAGCGCTCCCGCAAGACCTGGCTGCTGTGGAAGGAAGGCATGTCCAACATGGATTCCTGGGGGCCGGGACTGAGCGATCCCAAATGGAAGCCGCCCGTGGCCGTGCCTCCGCAGCAGTCTTTGAGAGAACGCTACCGCCGGCTGGAAGAAATCGCCGAGCGGCTGGGCATTGAGCCCGAGTTCCGCCAGTCGGCCATTGAACGCGTCATGTTTCCGCCCACCGGCACCATCCACGTTTCGGTGGTGAATGAAAAAGGTGAAATGTCAGGCGCAACTACCACCAGCGGGCTGGCTTGGAAGATTCCCGGGCGCGTGGGCGATTCTCCCATCATCGGCGCCGGCTGCTGGACCGACCAGGACGTAGGCTCGGCGGGGGCCACCGGGCGCGGAGAAGAGAACATCAAGATCTGCGGCGCCCATACCATCGTGGAGAACATGCGCCGCGGCATGCCGCCGCGCGAGGCAGGGTTAGACGCGCTGCGCCGCATCGCGCGCAATTTCAACCATGACATGATCCGCCTGCGCTTCATGGACATGGTCTATTACATCCTGCGCAAGGACGGCGCCTACGCCGGTGTGTCCCTGTGGAGCACGTCGGAGACGGGCAAGCCCCGCCGCTTCGCCATCCACGACGGCACGCGCCGCATCGAAGATTGCGTGCCCCTGTTCCAAGGCAGCTCCATCGACTGGCCGCCCGCCGAATGGCAGGACGCAGGTTGAGCGAAATATGGGATTCGAGCGAATCCGAGTTAGAGCCGTCGTTGCGCTGCTGCTCAGCCTGCTGATGACGCCGAACATGCCGGCACAGAAGAAGCCCAAGAAGCTGGCCTCCGACCGCACCACCGACATCCAGAAGGCGCGGGTGAACGGCACCGAGCTGAGCTACTTTGATCGCGGCCGTGGTGTTCCCGTCGTGCTGATCCACGGCAGCGGCAGCGACTATCGCATCTGGATGTCGCAAATACGGCCGCTGGCTGCCAAGTATCGCGTCATCGCCTACAGCCGCCGCTACCATACACCGAACCCCTGGAAGGGCGATGGTTCGGACTACTCCGCGGCCCTGCACGCCGCGGACCTCGCCGCCCTGCTGCAGTCTCTCAACCTGGGGCCGGCGCATCTGGTGGGACACTCCTACGGAGGAACGGTCGCGCTGTTGGTGGCGCGCGATCATCCCGACCTCGTGCGCACCGTGGTCGCGATGGAACCGGGGCTGCCCAGCTTGGTGACCGGCGAGCAAGCCGAAGCAGCGCGTGCGGCGGGTGAGAGGGCTCTGAGTGCTGCCAAGGCGGCCGTGGCCGCGGGTGAGGACGAGCGCGCGATTCAGATCCTTGGCGACTGGGTACTGCAGCCGCGCACCTACCGCCAGCTCCCGCCGCCCATCAAAACCATGTTCCTAGACAACGTAAAGTCCCTCAAGGTGCTGCTGGCGTCGCCCCCGCCCCCACCGGACTTCACCTGTGACCACGCCCGGGAGCTGCGGGCTCCGGTGCTGCTGGTAGAAGGCGAGTCCAGCGCCGATTACATGGTGGCCGCTTCTCGAGTGCTGCACCGATGCCAGTCGGCGGCCGAGCGCGTGGCCGTCCCGCACGCCACCCACAACATGCAGCTCGACAATGCCTATGCCTTCAATCGCGTGGTGCTGGAGTTCCTGGCAAAACACTGAAAGACAGTGGTCAGTGCCTAGTGGTCAGTGGTTAGCAAGAGACCGTATGGGCATTGACTACCAGCCACTAAGCACTGACCACTAACCACTGCTCTACGAAAACCTCACCTTCACATCCGGCCGTTTTTCCAGGTGGATGGTTTCAACAAAGCGGACCTTGCCGGTATCGGCGGTCATGATCAGGCTGGAAGTGCGGGTGCCTTCGCCGAAGAAGCGGACACCGCGCATCATGTTGCCATCGGTAACGCCCGTGGCCGCGAAGATGATGTGCTTGCCGGACGCCAGGTCGTCGGCGCGATAGATCTTGTTCTTGTCGCGGATGCCCATGCCTGCGATGCGTTCTTCGAGTTCCGGCTTGTCAATCACCAGGCGGGCGAGGATGTCGCCGTTCAGGCAGCGCATGGCGGCGGCGGTGATCACGCCTTCCGGAGCGCCGCCGATGCCCATCACCGCGTGCACGCCCGTGCCGATGACGGCGGCGGCAATCCCGGCGGAGAGGTCGCCATCGCCGATCAGCCGGATGCGGGCGCCGGCAGCGCGAATGTCGTTGACCAGCTTTTCGTGGCGTGGCCGGTCGAGCACTATCACCACCAGGTCTTCGATGTCGCGCTCCAGCCGCTTGGCGATGGCTTTCAGGTTGTCCTTCACCGGGGCGTCCAGGTCCACCACACCTTTGCACGACGGGCCGATGATCAGCTTCTCCATGTAGCAGTCAGGAGCGTGCAACAGGCCGCCGCGTTCGGAGGCGGCCAGAACGGCGATGGCGTTGGGTGAGCCGGTGGCGCACAGGTTCGTGCCTTCGAGCGGATCCACGGCGATGTCCACTTCCGGGAACTCCACACCCTCGATGGCAGCCGCGCCCACTTTCTCGCCGATGAAGAGCATAGGCGCCTCATCACGCTCGCCTTCGCCGATGACGATGGTGCCGCGCATGGGCACGGTGTCCATGGTGCGGCGCATGGCCTCCACGGCGACATGGTCGGCGTACTTGCGGTCCCCCTGGCCCATGGTCTTGGCCGAGGCGATCGCGGCTTCCTCCACCACCCGCACGAACTCCAGCGACAGCTCGAACTCCAGGTGATGAGCAAAGCCGTTGGCCTTCTTCGCCGCAGCCTTTACTTCCGTTTTGCTCTGCGTAGGCATGCTTCTCCTGCTCTCCTGTATCTTTTCACTTGCAGCGCAACTCGGTACTCAGTACTCGGTACTGCCTTTTCAAAACGCATCAATCCCGGTCACGTGACTGCCGATGATCAGGGTATGGATATCGTGCGTCCCCTCATACGTTTTCACCGACTCCAGGTTCATCATGTGGCGCATGATGGGATAATCGTCGGCCACGCCGTTGGCGCCCAGCACATCACGCGCCAGGCGGGCGCATTCCAGCGCCATCCATACGTTGTTCTTCTTGGCCATGGAAATATGCTGATGCCCCGCGCGCTCCTGGTCCTTCAGGCGCCCAACCTGCAACGCCAGGAGCTGGGCCTTCGTGATCTCGGTGATCATCCAAACCAGTTTTTCCTGCACCAGTTGATGGGAGGCGATGGGCTGATCGTGAAACTGCTTGCGGATCTGGGAGTATTGCAGCGCGGTGTCGTAGCAAGACATGGCCGCGCCGATCGCTCCCCAGGAGATGCCATAGCGTGCCTGGTTCAAACACATGAGCGGTGACTTGAGCCCGCCCGACTTGGGCAGCAGGTTGCTCGCGGGGATGTGGACGTCCTGGAGCGACAGCCCGGAAGTCACCGACGCGCGCAGCGACCACTTGCCGTGGATGTCGTCGGCACGGAAGCCCGGGCGGTCGGTTTCCACGATGAACCCGCGGATGCGGTTCTCCTCGTCCTCCACTTTGGCCCAGATGATGGCCACATCGGCGATGGTGCCCGAGGTGATCCACATCTTCTCGCCGTTCAGTACGTATCCGTCGCCGGTCTTTTTGGCGCGGGTGAGCATACCGCCGGGATTCGATCCGAACTGCGGCTCGGTGAGCCCGAAGCAGCCGATCTTCTCGCCCTTTTGCAGAGGCGGCAGCCATTTCTGCTTCTGCTCGTCGCTGCCCAAGGCGTAGATGGGATACATCACCAGTGCCGACTGCACGCTGACGAACGAGCGCACCCCGCTGTCGCCGCGCTCCAGCTCCTGCATCACCAGCCCGTACTCCACGTTCGACATGCCGGCGCATCCGTAGCCCTTCAGGCTGGCTCCAAAGAAGCCCAGCTCGCCAAACGGCTTCACCAGTTCGCGCGGGAAGCGGCCTTCGCGGTTGCACTGCTCGATGATAGGAATGAGGTTGTCTTCGATGAACTTGCGGGCGGTGTCGCGGACCAGGCGCTCGTCGTCGCTCAGGAGGGAGTCGAAATCAATGTAATCCACTCCCCGGAACTTGATGGCCATAGGCTGCTTTCCTGTGATGGAGAGAAACCCTATGACGGTAGCAGAAGCAAGAAGCAGTTAGCAATTGGCCGTTGGCACTTGGCCAAAACTGGATTGGCCAAATGCCAAGTGCCAAAGGCCAAGGGCTATTCGATTTGCAGCGACGCCACGGCGATGCTGTCGCCCTCCACCACGCCGCTCACCGTGACTTTGAAGTCCTTGTCCTTGGAGGAGGCGGCGATGGCCTTCTTAGCTTCCTCGTTGCCCTTGGCGTCGAACTTGATCACTTTCTTTTCGGCGGTCAGGACGGCGTAGCCGCTCTTTACGCAGTCGGCCATCTGCAGGCACTCCTTGCTGTGCTTGGCGCCGAAGGCATCGCCCTCGGAAGCATGCTCGCTGCTGCACATGATGTCCACGAGATAACCGGAAACCTTCTGCTTCTTTCCCTGGCCGGCAAACGCAGTCGCCGCCAGCAGGACCGCCACACTAAGCACAACCAATGCTCGTTTCATCGCATTCTCCTGTACGAAGATGGGTTAAGGCGTCTCTTACACCGCATGGACCGCGGGTGTCTGATGGATGCGGGGCAGAAGGGAAAGGTTACACCAGCTTGGCCGCCGCGTCATGGCTGCGCCGCTGGACGCAAAGTCCCGGTGCCATTTATTCTTGATACATGAGAAAGATTGCCAAGACGGCCGACCGTCAGAAGGTGATGGACACCTCCAAGAGCACCGATTGCCCCAAGTGCGGCAAGCCCACGCGCATCGTCAAGCGCATGAAGGACCGCGAGCGCAGCATCCCCGGCGGCATCTACATCTCCTGCCCGGGCTGTGAGTTCTTCGAGAAGCTGTAGAGACGTAGCTTGCTACGTCTCCTTGCCAGGAGCTTTAAAAAAGACGTTGCAAGCAATGTCTCTACAAGGCTCCCGCAATTTCTGCCACAATCGCCCGCGCTGCTCCCGCCGGGTCCTTGCTCGCTGTGATCGGACGCCCCACCACAATATAACTCGCCCCCGCGGCGATGGCCTGCGCTGGCGTGGCCACCCGCGACTGATCGCCGGCGGCGTCACCTTTCGGGCGCACGCCCGGGGTGATGATGAGAAAGTCCGGCCCCAGTTCCTTGCGCAGCGCCGCGGCCTCCTGCGGTGAAGCTACCACGCCGTGGCATCCTGCGGCCTGCGCCAGCAGTGCGAGGCGAACCGCCTGTTCCTCTACAGATCCGTGGACGCCCGTTTCGGCGAGGTCGGAATCCTTCAGGCTGGTGAGTACGGTTACTGCCAGGATGATAGGTGACTCGGCACTGTTAGCTGAGGCCCTAATTGCCGCTTCCAGCATGGCGCGCCCTCCCGAAGTATGCACGGTGAGCATCTTGACCCCCAAGCGAGCGGCTGAGGCGACGGCTCCCGAGACGGTCGCCGGGATGTCATGGAACTTCAGGTCGAGGAACACATGCCTGCCCGCGGCCACCAGGCCTTTGACCACGGACGGCCCTTCGGCAGTGAAAAGCTCCTTGCCCACTTTGAAGGTGGAAGCAGCCTTTCCCATCACCCCTGCCAGGGAGACCGCCGATCGGGCATCTGGGAAGTCCAAGGCCACGATCAGGCGGTCCGCCGGGGAAAGCTGGCTGGGAGAGGTGGGGAGGGTCTGCTTCTTGTTGTCGGGATTGGGCATCCCGGCCAGTTTAACCTACAGGCTGCCGAGAATCGGTGCCTGGGCAACTTCCACGGGTTCAGGGACGATGTCTAGTCGCACCCTGACAATCCCCTGCTCACGGAAGCCCAGGTGCTCGGCTGCCGTGTAGGAGGTATCAATGACCCGGGAATCCACGAAGGGCCCCCGGTCGTTGATGCGGAGTACCACCGACCTCCCGTTGCGGAGGTTGGTCACCTTGACCCAGGTTCCCATGGGCAGGTGGCGGTGGGCGGCGGTCATGTCAAACATGTTGTAGGACTCGCCGTTGGCAGTCTTCCGTCCGTGGAACCGCTTCCCGTACCAGGAAGCTTTACCCAACTGGTAAGGTTGTGCGTTTGCTTTCTTATACTTAACTACTTTTTTAGCGTTCACTACTTTAGGAACTGGTTTCGCCCCCAGGGTGGTCGCCAGAACAGCAGCAACCACGAAGCTGGCTAAGACTCGTTTCATTCATCCTCCGATCCGAGTGTACTTAAACCAATTTGTGAAGCTTTCGAGACTCCTGATTGGAGAAATTATACATAAAATCATAGAAATTGACAAGATACCGAAAGGATTCGGCCCTCAGGAGCCAAACGCACAGCCTCGGTTTGCTGAGGGTGGCGGGTTAAGGCTACATTGGCCAAAGTATGTCTCCTCCGCGTTCGCGACCGGTTCGCCCCGTGGTCCTGACCATCGCTGGCTTCGACCCCAGCTCAGGGGCTGGGGCTACCGCCGACCTCAAGACCATCGCCGCCCACGGCTGCTACGGGGTCGCCTGCCTGACTGCGTTGACCGTCCAGACCACCCAAGGCGTGCACGCGGTGGAGCCTTTGTCGGCCAAACTGGCATTGCGGACCTTGTGGGAGTTGGCCTATGACTTTAACTTTGATGCGGTAAAGATCGGCATGCTCGCGAACGCCCCCATGGTGGACGCTGTAGCCCTGTTCCTAAGGCGGGTCATGCCGCCGCATGTGGTCCTTGATCCGGTTCTGGAGTCTTCGTCGGGAGCTGAACTCCTCGATCCGGAAGGCAGGCGGCGACTCAGCAAACGGCTGCTGCAACTGTCTACGATGATCACGCCCAACCTGGCGGAGGCGGCGGCGCTCACCGGACAGCGGGTGGATAGCGTGGCCGAGATGAAGTCCGCCGCCCAACGCCTGCACCGCATGGGGGCACGCAACGTGGTCATCACCGGTGGCCACCTGGCGACACCCGTAGATGTCCTGAGCGCTCGCACTCCTTC
>JBOGLL010000391.1:0-13091 GCA_050746065.1 Terriglobales bacterium
TTCATCAGCGGCACGGGATTAAAGAAATGAAGGCCGACGAATCGGTCCGGGCGCTTCGTGGACGTCATCAGTTCGGTGATGGAGAGCGACGAAGTGTTAGAGGCGAAGATAGCGCCTTGCTTCACGATGGCGTCGAGCGCGGCGTACATTTTCCGCTTCTCTTCGAGGTTTTCGATGATGGCCTCGATCACCAAATCGCATCGGGCAAGGTCTTCCTTCTTCGTGGTGCCCTTCAGGCGGCCGCGGACCGCCTCCGGCGATTCCTTGAGCGTGCCCTTTTCGGCAAACTTGGCCAGCGACTTCTCGATACCGGCGAAGCCTTTGTCGAGAAACCTCTGCTCGGCCTCGAGCACGACCACGTCGAAGCCCGCTGTGGCAGAAACCTGCGCGATGCCGGAGCCCATGAGGCCACAGCCGAGAACGCCTACTTTCTTGATATCCAATGAGTTCTCCTTGTGATACTGGCCGCTTTCCTTACATCCCGAGCGCAGCGAGGGAACCTTACGCTCATCGGACAACCATTGCAGCGATTGTGGGCCGTCTTCGTCTCCGAACGACTTTTCGCGAGGGTAGGGCTCCCTCGCTTCGCTCGGGATGTGTCTAAAAAGCCTCCACGATCATCGCAATCCCCTGGCCGCCGCCGATGCACGCGGTCGCCAGCCCGTACCGTGCCTTGCGACGGCGCAACTCGTAGAGCAACGTGATCACCAGCCTCGCTCCCGTTGCGCCCAGCGGATGCCCCAGCGCAATCGCGCCGCCGTTCACGTTGACCTTGGTGCGGTCGAGGCCCAGCTCTTTCTCCACCGCGAGATACTGCGCCGCGAAGGCCTCGTTGACTTCGATGAGGTCCATGTCCTCGAGCTTCAGCACGGCCTTCTCCAGTGCAATGCGGGTTGCAGGCACCGGGCCGCGGCCCATGATCTTGGGCTCGACACCGGCGATGCCCCAGCTCACGATACGGCCCAGCGGCTTCAGGCTGCGTTTCTGCGCGTCCTCCAGCGAAGTGACGACCACGGCTGCTCCGCCGTCCACGATCCCGCTGGCGTTGCCCGCGGTCACCGTGCCGTCCTTCTTGAACGCCGGCTTCAGCTTGGCCAGCCCTTCCATGGTGGTCTGCGGACGACGATGGTCGTCTTCGGAGAACATCTCGCCGGTGGGCTGACCTTTGCGATCCTTGAGTGCTACCGGCGCCAGTTCTTCCTTCATGCGGCAGGCCTTGTAGGCAGCGTCGGCAAGCTGCTGCGAGCGCAGCGCGAATTCGTCCTGCTGTTCCCGCGAGATGCCGTTCTGGCTGCCCAGCAGCTCCGCCGTCTCCGCCATCTGCAGGCCGCAGTAGGAATCGAGCAGCGCGACGGCCAGCGAGTCCTCCATCTTGCCTTCGCCGAATCCCAAGCCCCAGCGCGCGCCGCGAATCACGTGCGGCGCCTGCGACATGGATTCCATCCCGCCGGCGAGCACCGTCCTGGCCTCGCCTAGCTGGATCATCTGCGCGGCGTTGACGATGGCCTGCACGCCCGACCCGCACAGCCGGTTCACGGTAAGCGCGGGTGTTTCGATAGGAAGCCCGGCCAGCAGCGCCACATGGCGCGCGCCGTACAGGGCGTCGCCGGAAGTCTGCTGGGCATTGCCCATTACGCAGTGGTCGAACTCCTTAGGGTCGAGTCCTGAGCGCGCGATGGCTTCCTTGCCCGCGACCGCGCCCAGTGCTTGGGCGGTGAAGTCGCGGAGCTTGCCTCCGTAACGCCCCATGGGCGTGCGCGCGCCGCTGACGATGGCGATCTCGGTTGGTTTCAGCATGGGGTCCACCAGTGAAGATGCAGCGGCTCGAACAAGAGTTTCAGTCTAGCACGGAGCCACGAGAGGACAACGGCTTGGCATCAACTCTCATAGGGTCCGAGAAAGCGCTCACCGTCGAAATGGATCAGGTGTGAAGGGGACTCGGCCACCCACACCTCGGTTTCCCAAGAGATATCACCCAAGTAGCGCGTCATGGCCCTCCGGTTCAAAAATGCAGTCACGAATAGTAGTGGTGCGCTGGATGCGCGGAAGAGTCGCTTCAGTTCTTCGCGGCGCTTTGGGTTGACAGGTCCATGAGTGGTTACCGCCTCAATTAGGACCAGCCAATTCTTAGCCCCATGGTAGATGATCACATCGGGCATCTTGCCGTGCATTTCCACCTCGACACCCAGTCCTCTCACGCCTTCCTCATCGAAGTAGGCAAATTTCTCGTCGGTGTCACCCACGTACAGCACTCTCCCTGCCGGCGTGAACCTGGCCGCAAAATCCTCGATGATCCTTGCAACCAGGACATTCTGGCCACCGGGTGAAAGGTTGATGGTTTGGCCCGCGGAAAGGAATACTGGAATCCGCCGCATTTCGCGCTCTTTGGCGTAGCGCCTGCTCAATGGTTCCCTGGCGGCGAGATAGACGGCGAGGTTCGTTTCCCATTCTGCAGTACCAAAAGTCCGTAGTAACCGAAGCGCACTGGCTTCAATCTGATAGACAGCCTTCGGGCTGTTGATCGGCCGGTTGGGGTCGTCAGGGTTGGGCACGACCAGGCCCGCGTCGACGAATTGATGGATGGTCTGGCGCCGGACCGTTTCCCGGGTGTTGGGCTTGTACCTCTTACCGTAGTTCTCCTTAAAAAAATCCATCAAGGGAGTGATCCCGCGCAGAGGGTCACCAGCTTCAGACCAGCGAGAGCCTGGCTTTAGGTCCAAGAGGCCGAGCAGCGACAGAGCTGACCGTTCGTTGATTTGTTCCCTGGGCAGCCCGAGGGATTGCAGGAGCTGCAGCGCCTGGCGGACCTTTTGCGACGGTTTCCTTCTGGGCCTTGCGCGCACCTACGCGAGCTCCTCGTCTACAACTCGGTCAATTGCGTGCTGGCCGGTGGCGCCGAGGGCCCGCTTGCCCATTCGTTCCAGTTGGGTCTTTGTGGGGTAAGGGAGGCTACGAAGGTCGCTTGCATTGACCTGGGTGTGACCATTGAACTGCCGAAAATAGCGGTCGACCATCGAAGAGTTCAAGAAGGCAGCAAGCCCCGCCGCGAGCAGCGGGGGAAGGCCTCCTTCGTTAGCGTGAAAATAGTTCAGGTGATTCTCGAAACCAACCTGGCTTCCCGGCACCTGGTTGGGACTGTGAATGACGGCAACCAGCCTCCGCTTCTCTTCCTTTGCGGAAAAGCGCTTGACGAGAACATAGGTGTGGTTGGGTACCAGCAGGCCCTGGGTCCTGGCGGCCACAACGATTGCATTCGGCTTTCGGGTGTTCTTCGGCCAGGAAACTCCGCCAGCCTGAAAGTGGACAGGGTAAATCAGCGGAGCCGTGCCCGGTTCCGAGTTCCGTCGAAGGAACGCACGGGCCCGAAAATCGACAACTCTTCCTGTGGAGACTTCGACTCCCAGGTCGCGAAGCGACGCGCGAAGCTCCTTCATCCGAGAGGCAACATGCTCATCATCTTCGCGCTGAGGTATGTGAATGAAGTGGGCGGCGTCGTCGCGGTGCACGATTCGGTCAGCAGGCACCACCCTAAACGAGCGAGGTATGTCTGCGGGACCAAGGCTCGATGAGATACGAACATCTCCGCTGACCTTACGCTGCTTCGAAGCTCGAAAGACAACGTTCTCCTGCAGAACCTCCTCGTCCTTGAAGGCATGGCCCCGAGACTCAAAGACATGAAGGTGAGTGAGGACCGCATTCTTAAGAAGAAACTTTCGGAATGGTGTGAAGTATGTACCGTTACAAAAGCTCCTTGGAGTAATGGCAATCATCTCGCCGTCGGAGGAGAGCTGCATCACTACTAAGGCAAGAAAGGCCGTATAGAGGTTGCTCGTCTCCATGCTCACTCGCTTGAGCAAGGCCCGAGACCGGGAAGAGCTATGAATTTTCCGGTAAGGAGGATTTAGGATTGCTACTTGATATCGAGAGGCGGGCACGGCCGAAAAGAGGCCCTCATGGATGTTTTCAACCGACCGCTCGATGAAATCGGTGAGCCGGAGTTCTGCCCAAAACCTTACGTCGGCGCGGTCACACTCCTGCCGGCAGAGGAGAACGGTCTGGGCCAGGCGCGGCATCAGAGCTTCATCCATCTCGTAGGCAGCAACGCGGATCTCTTTAGGCTTCTTGGCTCGGCTGCATAGTGCTTGGACACACGCCGCGAGCAACATCCCTGTTCCAGCCCCGGGGTCGAGCACCGACACCACAGGTGCCTCGCAAGAGATCATCGAAGCCATGAATCTCGCGATACTAGGTGGCGTAAAAAACTGGCCAAGATTCTTTTTCTTATTCTTCGCCGCGAGCGCAGAGTGTTCAGCGCCGAGGGCCTCGACTTGATGAAGCAAGCCCAGGTCTGGGGCCTGGTCGCTCTCAATCGTGTCCGGATGCATCCTGGAGGTATATCTTACCCCGTTTTAGCTGTGGACCTTCACGAGCGGGGTTGTGCCGCTACACCACGGCTTCCGTTTCGATCCTAGGAGCGAGCGCGTGGGCCTTGTTGCCACCTTCCGCTTTGGCAACGTCCAGGGCCTGCTCGGCCCGGTTGATGACTTCGGTGACGATGTCCACGGGATCGAAGTCCTGGCGGGCGACGATCTCGGCGATGCCCGCGGTCACCGGCACAGGCCGGTCGCCTGCGCCCGGCATCTTCACCTGCTCCAGCACCTTGCGCAGCTTGTCCACCACGAAGAAGGAGTTCTTTTCGCTGGTTTCGGAAAGGATGAGTACGATGGTAGTCAGGTCGTAGCGCACGGCGACGTCGTTCTGGCGGATGTGCGAGGTGATGACCTGCCCCACCTGCTGCATCAGGTTCTCCACCGCGGGCTCACCTACTTCCTTGGCCAGACCGGGCTTGGCGAACTGCATCAGCATCACGGCCGCAGTGGACTTCTGCTGCACCGCGCGACGCACTTCGGAGAGCAGTACGTCCAGATACGACGACCGGCGCAGCAGCCCCGACTTTTCGTCGGTGACGGCCAGCGTCTTTACCAGGCTGCGCAGCTTGGAATTGTTCACCGCCAGCACCATCTGGTCGGCGATGGTCTTCAGAACAAATACGTCGGACTGTCCCCACTCGCGCGGTTCACACTGCTCCAGCAGGAGGAGGCCAGCCTGTTCCTCACCGTCCAGCAGCGGGACCGCTAGGATGGACTGCACCTGCAAATCGCTCAAATACTGCTTCACCGACGCCAGTTCAGGGGCCGTCGGCACATTGGGAATCGTGACCGGTCCCTGGTGGCTTACCACCAGCGCCTGCAGCACGGCAATGCGCTTCACGATCGCCATCACGTCCGACTGTCGCGCGCCGGGCGCGCAATACTCCAGCGCGGCGGAAGGCGGCTTGCCGGGCGTGCACAGGCCGGCCACGCAGCGGCTGGCATTCCAGTGGCGCCCAATATCGTTCACCGCGGTGAACAGCACCGATTTCACGTTGCCCTGGCGGTAGATGTTGCGTGTGATCTCGGTGACCCGGCCAATGTTGTCCACGGCGCTCTCGTTGGCGGCGGCCCGCGAAGCCGCAGCCACCGCTGCCGGTCGCGTGAGGGTTTGCGTGGCTGCGCGCGACGGGGCTGCGGGAGAGGGCTGGGCAGGGCCGCCGTCTTCGTACTTGGGGGCGAGGCCCGCGTTGAGATACAGCGTGCGCAGCTTCTCCGTCTTCTCCTCTTCGCGCGGAAACAGCTTCTGGATGCGTTGCAGACGCTCCACCGCCTTGGAGCGCATGGAGTACTGCAGGTAGATCTCCGCCTGCAGCATCAGGTCTTCAAGGATGGTGGTCTCGCCTTCGGTCCCGGCGGAGGCCGGGGCGGCGCTGTCCTCTTCCACTTTCACGGCGCCCATGAAGCGGTTGGCGACCGCGTTGAAGCGGTTGGGCTCGATCTTGCCGCGCAGCATTTCCAGATTCTTGTGGTGCCCCGTCTCGTAGGGATCGACTTCCGCAGCGGCGTCGAGCGAGTCGGCCGCTTTCAGGAAGTTGCCGGCGGCGAAATAGAGCTTGAAAAGCTTCACCAGAGTGGCGCAGTAATCCTGCTCGCGGTTGGTGGAGTTGTAGACCTCCACCAGGTACTCCAGGAAGGGAGTGTCGGGAGCGTGCTTCTCCGACACGTTCTTCATGATGGTGGCAAACTCACGCCGCCGGTCGTGTCTGGCCTGATGCTGCTCCAAGCGATGCGCAGCTTCCAGAGCTTTGTCGTGCTTTTCCAGGTCCATGAGCGCGCCGATCATCTCGCCCACGTCGTCGGCCTGTTTGGGATCCTTGTCCACCAATTCCCAGACGTAGGGCTCGGCATCCAGGGGACGTTTGGCAGCCAGCAGCGCCTTACAGTAGATCTCCCGCAGTTCGGGAGAGGCGTCCGCAGCCCTGGCCAGAGACTCGACCACCTTGACGGCCGCCGGTGCATAGCCCTTGGCCAGGGTTGCGCGCCCATGGGCCAAGGCTGCGTGGACGTTCGATGGATCGGTGGAAAACGCGCGCTCGTACCAGGAATTGCCGTCGGGACCGGCCTTGGTTTCCAGCTCGCCCACCTGGAAGAACGCCTCCGACGCCGTTGGCACGTCGAGTAATTCGGCAGCCATCTCTCCCAGGCGTTTGTGGTTGTTCACGCTGGGGTCGAGCGCCACCACCCGTTTCAGCGCGTTCAAAGCGTCCGGCTTGCGCCCTGTGCCGGCCAGGCCGGTGATGGCGAGCTCGTAGGCGTCGAGGGCATCTTTCTTCGCGGTTTTTTCCATCAGTTGTCCGAAGCGCAGCGCCTGGTCCGTGGTGGGAGTAGTGAAGCGCAGCAGCTTCTTGTAGGTGATATTGGCCTTAGCCACGTCGCCCACCGAGGCCTGGCGCTCGAACAGCGGCCCCAGGAGTTTCGCCGCATCGCTCGAGCGGTTCAGGGAAACGCAAATGTCGGCCGCAGCCGCGCGCGCGCCATCGTGGTTGGGCTCTTCCTTGAGGATCTCCATGTATTCCTCAAGGGCAGATTCCATCTTGCCCTTCTGGAGGTACTTCTCGGCTTTTTCCAGGTGCTTGGAAACGTCAGCCATCGGCGTGAGAAATCGGGGAAACTGCGTATTGTAAGCGGAAGCTTGGGCGTTCAGCAATCAGCACTCAGCATTCAGCGAGGAGTCGCTGTTAGAATTCGCCGCTACATGCCGACCCAACATGACTGAAACCAGCGAAACCGGACTCCATCGCCAGTTGGGCGCCGGGCAGATCGCCATGGTGGCCGTGGGAGGCTCCATCGGCACCGGACTCCTGCTGGGTTCGGGCGCCGCGGTGCAGATCGCCGGACCCGCAGTCTCGGTGGCGTACGTCGTGGGCGCGCTCATCACCTGGACGGTGGCTATGGCCTTGGGAGAACTGGCCAGCAAGCACCCTGCGGCCGGTTCGTTCGGCGTCTATGCTGAACGCTATCTGAATCCCTGGGCGGGCTTTGTGGCCCGCTATGGCTACTGGATCTCGGTCACCATCGCTGTGGGCGGACACCTTGTGGCCGCAGCCACCTATGCGCGCTTCTGGTTTCCCCAGGCGCCGCCGATGGTATGGATCGCGCTCTTCGCAGGAGTATTTCTGTTCGTCAACCTCCGCAGCGTGGGCGACTTTGGGACCTTCGAGTACTGGTTCGCGATGATCAAGCTGGTGGCGGTGATGACCTTCATTGTTCTGGGCGCTGTTCTGCTAGTAGCTGGGCGCGTGGCGCCCCAGTTCACCGCCCACGGAGGTTTCTTTGCCCGGGGCGTGGACGCGCCACTGCTGGCGGTTTCGTTCGCACTGTTCAGTTTCCTGGGCGTTGAGATGGTGGCCATTTCGTCGGGCGAGGCGCGCTCGCAGGCGGAAATCCCGCGAGCCACACGCTGGATGTTCGCATTGCTCACGTTTGTCTACGTCGGTGCGACCGTGGTGCTGGTAGGCGTGCTGCCCTGGGACCGCATTGGAGTCACCGAAAGCCCGTTCGTCACTGTGTTCGGGGTGGCGGGAGTTCCTGCCGCGGCCGCAGTGATGAACTTCGTGGTGCTCACGGCAGCGCTCTCCGGCGCGAACGCCAATCTCTACGTCGCCAGCCGCATGCTATTCTCGCTGGCGCGCAGCGGCTATGCACCCGGACGTTTGGGGAAACTGGCATCGAATGGCTCACCGCGCGCTGCTTTGCTGGTTTCCACCGGCGGTATCGTCGCCGCCGTGATGGCGCAGTACCTGATACCCGAGCAGGCCTACCTGTACATCATTCTGGCCTCCCTGTTCGGAGGCATGCTGGCCTGGGCCATCGCGCTGGCTGCGCATATCGCTTTCCGACGCAAGCTCACTACGGACGAACTGGCAGCCCTGCCCATGCGTTCCCCAGGAGGCTCGGTGGCATCGTGGCTGGGGCTGGCGGGCGTCTTCGCGGTCGTGATTTCCACCTGGTGGGTGCCGCAGACTCGCGTCACCATGCTGGCAGGCGTGCCGCAACTGCTGCTGCTGAGTCTGGCGTACGTGCTTATCCGCCGCCGGCGGACGGTCAGCGGCCAGCCGTGATAACCACACGCAGCCGTGCTGGTTTGATTTAGAATTCGCAGGCGAAATGATATCCATCGTTGCCAATCCGGTCCTGCGCGTCGTGTTGTTGGGCATCGGCACACTGATGGTGGGACTGGGCGTCGTTGGTATCTATGTTCCCGGATTGCCCACCACGCCCTTCCTGCTGCTGGCGGCGCTGTGTTACCTGCGCAGCTCCGAGCGGCTGTCGCGATGGCTGCTCAACCATCCGCGTTTCGGCGCCGGACTCGCTGCCATTCTGCGCGAGAAGGCACTGCCCATGCGCGTGAAGGTGGTTGCCATTACTGCGGCCTCGATCTCACTCGGCACCCTGGCAATCTGGGCGGCAGAGACCGTGCTGATGAAATCGGTTCTGATAGGTGTGGCGGCGGTGAACATGGTCCTGATCCTCTCGATTCGCACGCTGCCGCCGACGGTCAGCGCAGAGACGCAGGGACGAGGATCCGGGAGAAGCGAAAATGCCTGATCGTTGATTGTCGATTGCAGATTGAGGATTGCCGACTGATTTCAATCCGCAATCAGCAATCCTCAATCTACAATTTCCCTATGCCTTTGAACCCGAAAAACGACGACCTGCTCCGCTGGCGCAGTGAGTTTCCCATCCTGGAGCGGACCACTTACCTGATCAGCAACTCGCTGGGCGCGATGCCGCGCGGCGTGTACGACTCGCTGCGCGAGTACGCCGACGCCTGGGCCACGCGCGGTGTGCGCGCCTGGGAGGAGAGGTGGTGGATGCTGGCGGTGGAAGTGGGAAACGCCATCGGCGCGCTGATGGGGGCGCCCGCCAACTCGGTCTCCGTGCACCAGAACGTCACCTTGTGCCAGGCGGTGATGGCCTCCTGTTTCGACTTCAGCGGACGCCGCAACAAGGTCGTCTACAGCGAGCTGAACTTCCCCTCGGTGATGTACTTCTGGGAGGCGCAGCGCGCGCGCGGCGCACGCGTGGAGATGGTGAAGAGCGACGATGGCATCACCGTCCCCACCCAGCGGCTGCTCGACGCAATTGACGAGGAAACCCTGCTGGTCCCGATTTCCCACGTCACTTTCCGCAGTTCGTTTGTGAAGGACGTGCCGGCGATCGTAGAAAAAGCCCACCACGTAGGCGCCAAAGTGATGCTCGACTGCTTCCATTCCGTGGGCGCGATGCCGGTGGACGTCTCCGCTCTGGGCGTGGACTTCGCCACTGGCGGCGTCCTGAAGTGGCTATGCGGCGGCGCCGGCGTGGGTTACTTGTACGTGAACCCGAAACTCGCACCTCAGCTTCAGCCCACGCTCACGGGATGGTTCGCCCACCAGAACCCATTTTCGTTCGAGATCGGATCCGTCCGCTACGCCGATCCGCCTTTCCGCTTCCTGCAAGGGACCACGCACCTGCCGGCGCTGCACGCGGCCAAGCCGGGACTCGGGATCATCCATGAAGTGGGCGTGGAGCGCATCCGTGCAAAGTCTGTGCGGCAAACCACACGGCTCATCGAACTCGCCGACCAGCGCGGCTGGCGCATCAACACACCGCGCGATGCCGCGCAGCGTGGCGGCACCGTGTCCGTGGAAATGCCCAACTCGCGGGACGTCTGCACCGAGCTGCTCAAGCGCGACATCATCGTGGACTGGCGCCCGGGCGCCGGCATCCGCCTGGCCCCGCACTTCTACAATAGCGACGAGGAACTCGAGGTGGTGTTTGCGGCCATGGATGAGATCCTGGGCCGGATGCGGGTCGCGGCGGGGTAGTTTTTCACCACGGAGGCACAGAGGGAGATTTGTGATTTGTAATTTGTAATTCGACCCCTACCCGAACGCATCACCAGTCACGTATGACAAATCACGAACGACACTCATCGCAACTCGCAAATGGTACGCAGGACAAAGGGTGATTCTACGCGGTCACGATTTTGACGGTCCGAGGAGGCGGTGGTAAGCAGGGCCCAGGGACCGGACTTCCACCGCCCTCGAGGCGCCACACAATCATCGCACCCGCGTCGCCGTGACTTCCACTTGGAAGCGGCGGCGGCTGCCCAGTTCATCCACCGTAGTCAGCAGCGTGGGTTTGCCGGGGACGATGGACGCCGCCAGCTCACTGCGCATGCTGCGCAGGACAGGCTCGCGCGGGCGGGCCGCGTCGCCTTCTGCCGGAACAAAGCTGTTCACCTCCAGCCGCAATTCCAGACGCAGATCGCCCGCACGCTGATTGATGCGCGTATCGAGGCTGAAGCCCACGTCCATGTATTGGATGCCCTTGCCATCGCCCAGGCTAATGGGCACGCGTGTCCCGATGCGCGCCCGTCCCCAGGCTTCTTCTTCGACCAGCAGGGAATAGCTGCGCGAGTTCACACGCGTGTTCTCCTCGAGCTCGGTCAGGGTGAAGTCGAGCTTGTAGGTGGCAACGGGCTTCAGCTTCTCGGGTTGCATTGCCGCGGGTTTGGGTTCCTGGGCAACAGCAGGCAGGGCCAGCGGCACGACCCCGGCCAAGATCAGGGCGGATGCGATCATCAAGTCTGTATATTTGCGCATAGGTTCTCTCCTAGTTGTCCATCGCTTCTCCGGATTGTTCCGGCAAGGGCTTCAGTTCCAGCATTGGCACTTCGACATCGCGCACCAGCAGGTCAGCCAGGGGGCGGTTGCTGTCGCTCCGCACTGCCGCCACCAGCACGTCTTTTGGCGCGGCATTGAGGTAGCTCATCAGATGACGCTCTTCCTCGGTGAGTGGACCGGGTCGCGGAAACTGCCCGGCACGGACGGTTACGTCGTTGGTCTGAAACATCGGTACCTTCGGCGCAGGGGCTGCGACCAGAACCGGCGCAGGCGCCGCCGGAGTGGGCGGTGTCGAGAGGTTGGTCGCAGCCGGATGTACCTGTGTGACCGGCGGGGCCGTGGTTTCTTTGCGAGGCGACAACAGCACCCCCGCCAACAGCGCAATGATCGCCAGTGCCCCCGCCGGCACCCAGCGCCATGCGTGCCAGGCAGCCGGGTGCGACTCATCCGCGAGGCGAGCCAGGACGCGCTGCTCCAGCCCGGCGCGTGGCTCCACCGCACTGTAGGCAGCGAGGGAAGGGTCGAGAAGCTGTTCTACGAAGTTGTCGTTAGCGTGCATGTTTTCCCTCCAGCAACGCTCCCAGCTTTTCGCGCAGGAGCTGGCGCGCGCGGAATACGCGCTGCCGTACCGAGGACTCGGGGATGTCCAGGAGCGTCGAAATCTCTGCCGAGGAAAGCTCGTCAAGGGTCGAGAGCGTAAGCACGGCGCGCAAGTCTGCCGGGAGTCCGGCGATGAGCCGTCCGAGAAGGGCAATCATCTGCCGGTCGGCAGCGATCTGCTCAACGCTGGCGCCCGCGGAGCGGAGCGCAGCTACGGCCTCGGCAGCTTCATCGAGTTCAGCTTCGGGGCAGGCATGCCCGCGTTTGCGGACGCGATCCAGGGCGATGCGCCATGCGATCTTGCCCAGCCAGGCCTTACGCTCGGTCACCTCGGCCAGCTTGCCGCGGTGACGCAGCACCCGAAGGAAGGTTTCCTGGACGGCATCCTCGGCGTCGTGGTGATTGCGCAACACCGCGTAGGCGATGCGGAAGACCAGCCGCGCATGCTCGCGGACGACGGCTTCTACTTCCTGCTGCGCCGCGTCCGTGGTCGGGAAGGCGTGGCTCAAGATCGCCTCAGCCGTCGTCATCTCGTCCTCAATGGTACAGACGGCGCCGCAGCGGAGCTGTTTGAGTTTTCTTTAGTGCGTGGGGCAGCCTTCCAGAGGCATGGAGGGCCTCCTGGACCCAACCAGAGACGTGTCTGCCCCGGCGGCGAGGCGCAAGAAAGTTTACGCAGGGCTTGACATTCGCCTTTTATTCCCCCAGACTAGAAGCTATGGCTATCACACGACGACAGCGAGAGCTTTACGACTTCATTGCCGGCTTCGTGCAGCAGAACGGATACTCCCCTTCCTTCGACGAGATCCGCAGCGGGCTGAAGCTGAATTCTCTGGCCACGGTGCACAAGCACGTCACCAATCTCGAGAAGAAAGGCCTGCTGAAGCGCGCCTACAATCGCAGCCGCTCCATCGACCTGCTGCCGCCGCGCGGAAAACTGCGGCAATCGCTCTCGGCTCCTTTCCAGCTTCCGCTTGCCGGACGCATCGCTGCCGGCCGGCCCATCGAGAGCGTGGAAACGCCGGAGACCATCTCGCTCTCCGACTTCACCCGCTCCAAGGACGTTTTCGTGCTCGAGGTGCGCGGCGATTCCATGCAGGACGAACACATTGTCGAGGGCGACTACATCCTGGTGGAGAAAGCGCAGACCGCCCATAACGGCGACATCGTAGTGGCGCTGGTGGATGGAACCGAATCCACCCTCAAACGCTTCTTCCACGAAGGCGACCGCATCCGCTTGCAGCCCTCGAACACCGCGCTGCAACCCATCATCGTGCCCGCGGGCGCAGTCCAGGTGCAGGGGAGGGTGATTGGAGTGTTGCGGAAGTACTGAATTTTCTCTACCACCCGCCTCCACCGCCTCCGCCCCCGCCGCCGCCCGACGATCCGCCACCACCCCCACCCGAACTGCTGCCCGAACTGCTCCCCGGGGGTGTGGAAGAAGACG
>JBOGLL010000392.1:0-4731 GCA_050746065.1 Terriglobales bacterium
GCCACCAGTTGTGCCAGCGTCTTGCCCTCCTGGGCCATGATCTCCGCCAGCAGGAGCCCGCACAGGATGCCGTCCCGCTCCGGCATGTGGCGGGGAAAAGCGATGCTGCCCGATTCTTCGCCGCCAATCAGGATCTCGCGCTCCAGCATCAGGATGCAGATGTGCTTGAAGCCCACGGGCGTTTCATGCAGCCTGCGCCCGTGCTTGGCAGCGATGCGATCCAGCATGCCCGTGGTATTGAAGGCGCGCACGATTTCGCCCGGCCATCCTTTCCGCTCCAGGACCCAGCGCAGCAGGATGGAGAAGATCTTGTGCGCGTCCACAAATGAACCGTCTTCGGCCACAGCGCCGATGCGGTCGGCGTCGCCGTCGGTGGCCAGGCCGGCATGGCAGCCTTCCCTGCGAACTGTTTCCTGAAGCAGAGCAACGTGCGGCTCGATGGGTTCGGGATTGATGCCGGGAAACATAGGGTTCAGCTCCGCGCGGATTTCGCGGACGTCCATTCCTTCAGCCCCAAGGATACCGGCCAGCACTCCGCGACCGGCGCCGTACATCGAGTCCACGGCAAAACGGAATCGGGCGCGGCGTATGCGCTCGAAGTCGACGAATTTCTTGATGGCCTCGACGTAAGGCGCCTTCAGATCAGCTTCCGTGATTGGAGCCTTGCCGCCCTTCGGCATGGAGCCGGCCGCCAGTTCCGCCTCGATCCGTGCCAGGATCGGAGGAGTGCCCGAGCCGCCGTAACTTGCCTTGTACTTCACCCCGTTCCAGTTCCACGGGTTGTGGCTGGAGGTGATGACAACGCCGCCCGCAGCTCCCTGCCGCCGCACTGCGAACGAGATCGCGGGCGTGGGAGTGTGATCATTCGCAAGCGTGACGGGAATACCGGCGCCCGCCACGGTCTCGGCTACCAGCTCTGCGAACTGCCGCGAGCCGAAGCGCGTGTCGTAGCCGATCACCAGGCCCTTGCGGCTGTCTTCGTGCTTCAGGACGTAGGCGGCGATGGCTCCGGCCACGCGGCGCACATTCTCAAAGGTGTAGTCGTCGGCGATGACGCCCCGCCAGCCGTCGGTGCCGAACTTGATTTCTGCTGGCATGGTCGGGAGGGAACGCTTCGTGATTCAGACGCCGCTGTAGGTGCCACGCCGCAGGAACTCCCCCGCGCCGGGACGCCCGTGGAAGGCGTTGTTTTCGACCAGCACGCGGCCGCGCGACAGAACAACGTCGGGCATGCCCTTCACGCGGATACCCTCGAACATCGAGTAGTCCACCCGCATGTGGTGCGTGCTGGCACTGATGGTGTGCTCGCGAAAGGGATCGAAGATCACCAGATCGGCGTCGCTGCCGACCGCCACCGTCCCCTTACGCGGATACAGGCCGAACAGCTTGGCCGGTGTGGTCGCCACCAGCTCCACAAAGCGGTTCACGCTGAAA
The DNA here is from genome assembly GCA_050746065.1 of Terriglobales bacterium. Classification (GTDB taxonomy): domain Bacteria; phylum Acidobacteriota; class Terriglobia; order Terriglobales; family Acidobacteriaceae; genus CAZXVY01. The sequence continues at coordinate 1,435 of JBOGLL010000392.1, forward strand.
CGGTTCTGGGCCACGCCGCCCGAGTAGATCAGGCTCATGCGATGTTCGATGCCCGGCCCCCCGTTGGGAATCTTGGTGAAATCATCTTTCCCAAGTTGCTTTTGATCCTTGAAACAGAATGGGCAGTGATCGGTGGAGACCACTTGCAGATGGTCCTGCTTCAGCCCGGTCCAGAGCTTTTCCTGGTGCCACTTCTCGCGCAGCGGAGGAGTGAAGACGTATTTGGCGCCTTCGAAACCGGGCGCGTCGAAGTTCTCGAGGGAGAGATAAAGGTATTGCGGACAGGTCTCTGCATAGACCGGCAATCCGCGGTCGCGGGCTTCGCGAACTTTCTCCAACGCATCATTGCAACTGAGGTGGACGATGTACACCGGAGAGCCCGCCATCTCGGCCAGCGCGATGGCACGCGCGGTTGCTTCAGCTTCAGCCGTGGTCGGCCGAGTAAGCGCGTGATACTTGGGAGCAGTCTTGCCTTCAGCCAGCGCCTGCTGGACGATTACGTCGATGGCACCGCCGTTCTCGGCATGCATGCACACCATGGCGCCGTTGCGGGCGGCCACGCGCATGGCGCGGAAGATGGAAGCATCATCCAGCATGAACACGCCCGGATAGGCCATGAACAGCTTGAAACTGGTTACGCCTTCGCGCACCAGATCGTTCATTTCCTCCAGGCGCGCCGTTGGGAGGTCGGTTGTGATGCAGTGGAAGGCGTAGTCGCTCACGGCCTTGGGTTGCGCCTTGGCCATCCAAGCGTCGAAAGCCGTGCGCAGCGTCTGTCCTTTGTACTGGATGGCAAAGTCAATCAGCGTGGTCGTGCCGCCGAAAGCCGCGGCGCGCGTCCCGGTCTCGAAGTCGTCGGCGCTGGTGGTGCCGCCGAAGGGCATGTCGAGGTGGGTGTGCACGTCGATCCCGCCGGGAAAGACGTACTTACTGGAAGCGTCGAGGATGCGCCCGGCGTTATCACGCGGCAGGGCGCTGCCGATGGCCACCACCTTGCCGCCGCTGATGGCGACATCGGCCTTGGTGGTGTCCGTGGCCGTGACCACCGTGCCGTTGACGATCAGAGTGTCGAAGCCCATCCTGCCTCCGCAGAATTCCTTGATCGAGCCTAGGACGCCCTCGCCGCGCCGGGCGCCAGCGTCTTCAAGTGCGGCAGGATTTCACGGGCGTAGTCCTTCAGCGTCTGTTCTTCCTCGCCGCACATCAGGTAGATGTTGAACTGCGTGACTCCCGCGCGCGCCAGCGCTTGCAGCTTTTCCCGGTGTGCTTCCGCAGATCCGAGGACGCAGAAGCGGTCCACCACTTCATCGGAGACGAATTCCGCGTTGTCGCTGCCGACTTCGCAATGGTGCTGGTAGTCATAACCGCCTCGATTGCGTACATACGCGGTCAGCGCCGGTGGGAGTTCCTCCGGTTTGTAGCGGGCGATGAGGTCCATCACATGGTTGGACACCAGGGCAGGGAACCAGCGCACGTGCTCGCGGGCAGCGGCCACATCGTCGCTCAACCACACCGGCGCGGCCGCCATCACTTCAATGGTGCCAGGGTCGCGCCCAGCCGCTTGGGCGCCCTCACGCACGAATCCGACACACCACTCGATCAGGTCGGGATCAGCGAACTGAAGGATGACGCCGTCGGCGATGCGTCCGGCAAGACGCAATACCTTGGGGCCGTAGCCGGCGATCCAGACACGCGGCGCGCCGCTGGCCCACTCCAGTCGCGTGGGCCGGCCCTCATGTTCAACCGGCCGGCCGGCCATCAGTTCACGGATGATGTGGACGGCCTCTTCCAGATGCTCGACCGTCGTCGGCTTCTTGCCCAGCACGCGGCGTGAACTGTCGCCGCGACCGATGCCCAACTCCATCCGCCCGCCGGAGATGTCATTCAACGTTGCCAGCAGGCTCGCGGTTACGGTGAGGTCGCGAACCGCTGGGTTCGTGACGCACGTACCCAGCCGCATCCGCTTCGAGTTCACGGCCATCAACGTGAGCAATGGATAGGGTTCTTTCCAGAGGACGTGGGAGTCAAAGATCCATCCGTATCCGAAGCCTGCAGCTTCGGCCTGACTGGTGAGCGCCACCAGGCGCTGGACCGATATATCGGGCTTCAAGGTGACGCCGAATTTCATGATTCGCTCGCTAGGCCGCGGTCAGCCAGCAGAGCGGCAAATCATATGCCTCGGAGCCGTCCGGTTCAAGCAGCGGAGGCAGCGAAGCGCCGCATCAGCAGGTAGTAGACCACGAAGGAGAGGGTAAAGCCCACGAACCACGAATAGTCGTATAGAAAGCGGAGCGCAGGAATCACCAGCCCTGCCAGCGCCAATCCGGCCCCGGCCGCCAGGGCGCCCACTGCATGCCAGTTGAAGCCGCGGGAATACTCGTACATGCTGCCGCGCTGGTACAGGTCGTCCACCGACAGGGTGCGACGCCGGATCAGGAAGTAGTCGCAGATCATGATGCCGGCCACGGGCCCCAGCACCGCGGCATACCCGCCCAGCCATCCGAAGATGAACGTCCGGTGATCGGCCAGCAGCTTCCACGGCATCATGGCGATGCCCAGGAAGCAGGTGATCACGCCTCCGGTCTTGAAGCTGATGCGCCGCGGCCAGAGGTTGGAGAAATCATTCGCGGGTGAAACCACGTTGGCGCCGATGTTGACGTTCAGCGTGGCCAGCAGTATCGCCAGCAGCGAGATCACGATGGCCGTCGGGGACTGGAACCGGCTGAGCAACTGCACCGGATCCCAGATGGCACTACCGTAGATCACCACGGTCGCGGAAGTCACAGCGATTCCGATGAAGGAGTAGAGGGTCATGGTGATCGGCAGCGCCGCGGCCTGTCCCAGCATCTGCTGGCGCTGTCCGCGGGCAAAGCGGGTGAAGTCGGGGATGTTCAGCGAGAGCGTGGCCCAGAATCCCACCGTGCCATTCAGGGCGGGAATCAGGAACTTGAGAAAGTCCGTGGTGTTCTGGAATTGTGAGGGCGCAGCCAGCATGGGTCCGAAGCCGCCGGCGTTTGTATAAGCCCAACCCAGCAGCAGCAACCCCACTCCCAGAAGAATGGGGGCGCTGATCCCCTGCAAAAATCTTATGGACTCGATGCCAGCCAGGACGACGGCCAGATTGATCAGCCAGAAAACCAGAAAGCAAATGGCCACGCCGTGGGGAACTTCCTTCCAGGCGGGCCACAGCGTCGAAAGCAGGCTGTTGATGGCCTCTCCGCCGATCCAGGTCTGGATGCCGAACCATCCGCAGGCCACCAGTCCGCGCAGGACGGCCGGGATGTTCGCCCCCAGGAC
>JBOGLL010000393.1:0-10038 GCA_050746065.1 Terriglobales bacterium
CCCCTATACCCGGCAGGGCTTTCTCTTTGCCATTCCGAGCGCAGCGACGAACCCCTATACCCGGCAGGGCTTTCTCTTTGCCATTCCGAGCGCAGCGAGGAACCCCTATACCCGGCAGGCTGCATGGGCAATCCTCAATCGCAACTCGGTACTCGGTACTCGCAACTCGGTACTCGTTGCTGATATCTTGTCCGCGCGGCCCTGCCTGAACCTTTTCCATGGAGAAACTGTGTCCAAGATCCAGCGCGCCATCCTGAGCGTGACCGACAAGACCGGACTGGTGGATTTTGCCCGCGACCTTGCGGCGATGAACATCGAACTGGTCTCGACCGGCGGCACGGCGAAACTGTTGCGCGAGGCCGGCATCGCGGTGCGCGACATCTCCGACCTTACCGGCTTTCCGGAGATGCTCGACGGTCGCGTCAAGACCCTGCATCCCAAGGTACACGGCGGCATCCTGCACATTCGCTCGGATCCCGAGCATCGCAAGGCGGTGGCCGAGCATGGCATCGCGCCCGTGGACATGGTGGTGGTGAACCTCTACGCCTTCGAAAGGACGGCCTCGAAGCCGGGCGTGAAGTTCGAGGAGATCATCGAGAACATCGATATCGGCGGGCCTTCCATGGTGCGCTCCGCGGCCAAGAATTTCCAGGACGTCGCCATCGTGACCTCGCCCGGCGACTACGCCCCCCTGGCCGCCGAGATGAAGTCCTCCGGAGGCGAACTATCTGCGGCCACGCGCTGGCGGCTGGCGCAGAAGGCGTTCGCGCTCACTGCCGCCTACGACGCCGCCATAGCCTCCACCCTGGAACGCATTTCTCCCGAAGCCGTCCCCACCGCCGGCGCCGCAAGTGCGCTTCCCTCGACCGTCCGGCTCATCTTTCCCAAGGTACTCGACCTTCGCTACGGCGAGAACCCGCACCAGCGCGCCGCCCTGTACTCCGACGGCTCCGGACGCGGCGTGGCCAACGGCCGCCAGCTCCAGGGCAAGGAGCTTTCTTACAACAACATCGTGGACCTGGAAGCCGCATGGAACCTGGCCCAGGAATTCACCGAGCCGGTGTGCGCCATCATCAAGCACACCAATCCCTGCGGCACAGCAACAGGCGCGAACCTGCTCGAGGCCTACAGGAAGGCGCTGGAGGCCGATCCCGTGTCGGCTTTCGGAGGCGTCATCGGCTTCAACCGCCCCGTGGACGGCCCCACCGCCGAGGAAGTCGTCAAGCTGTTCGTCGAAGCCATCGCCGCACCCGCTTTTGACGATGCCGCGCGCGCCGCCTTCACCGCCAAGAAGAACCTGCGCCTGCTGGAAGTCGCCTCCGCGCCTCCGCATTGGACCCTGAAACATGTTTCCGGCGGCGTCCTAGTTCAGGACGACGACATACGCCCGCTCACCGGCGCCGACCTCAAGGTCGTCAGCGCCCGTACACCCACCGACGCCGAAATGCGCGCGCTGCTCTTCGCCTGGAAGATATGCAAGCACGTGAAGTCGAACGCCATCGTCTACGCGCGCGACGGGCAGAGCGTAGGCGTGGGCGCCGGCCAGATGAGCCGCGTGGATTCCTGCAAGATCGGCGCCATGAAAGCCGTCCTGCCGCTCCAGGGCACCGTGGCCGCCTCCGATGCCTTCTTCCCCTTCCCCGACGGTGTCGAAGAGATCGCCCGCGCCGGCTCCACCGCCATCATCCAGCCCGGAGGCTCGGTCCGCGACCAGGACGTGATTGCCGCCGCCGACCGCCTCGGCCTGGCTATGGTGTTCACCGGAGTGCGGCACTTCCGACACTGAGAAAGTACCGTTCGCGGCTTTTTACCGATCCCGAGCGTAGCGAGGGATCCCTCTGGCCACGTATCACGCCCGGCCGTAGGGTAAGGTCGATTCTGCCTTTTCGAGCGACGGAGCGCTTTGCCCAAACAAGGACTAGGCCAGGTGTAGGAGACGGCGGAATGTGCTATATGCTTTCGCCATGCCAGACGCGCCCCCATCAAGGCCAGCGACCCGAAAGTCCGCACTTACTCCAATTTGGATCGCTCTGGTCCTAGCAGTGATTGTCATCGCCGCGCTTTCCGTAAACACAGGCCAGGCCTTCGAAGAAATGAGTCGCTGGGAGGCAACAGGCGTCTACCCTACCGAATTGACGGCATGGACGCGATGGCGGTTCTTCCTGGCGACGTTTTGGGGCCAGTTCTGGTGGCTCTTCGCTCCCTTTATTCTGTGCGCGTTCCCAGGGGCCGCTGCACTTTACAGGATGGTTCGTTTCGATAGTTCCAGAGGGCGCTCCTAAAGCGGTGCTGCCCCACACTTGTCGCTCCTGCTTTTGGAGCGACAGGGTGGGAGGGAAGTCGCCGATAGAACTGCGACGCCTGCCTGACACCTGACACCTTGCCGCAGCGTACAATGGACATACTTGGATCGTATTTTGGCATCCAAGCCGGAGATGGCGCGGTAGCGCATCTCCAAGGACCTTAATGAAATTTTTCTCTGCTCTCCTGGCAGTTTTGCTCATTTCGCTTCCGCTCGCAGCACAGCCTCCGGTGTCCGACGCCAAGCCCGCGGCCGGCAAGTCCGCGCCTGCAGCCGCTCCCAAGGCTCCCGACCGCGCCGCCGCCTACTACCACTACTCGCTGGCCCACATTTACGAAGAGCTGGTGACGGTGTACGGGCGCTCCGAGTTCGCCGGCAAGGCCATCGAGGAATACAAGTTGGCGCTGGAGAACGACCCCGGTTCGGAGTTCCTGAACGCCGAACTCGCCGAGCTTTACGCCAAGACCGGGCGCATCCGCGACGCCGTCCTCGAAGCGCAGGAGATCCTGAAGCGCGATCCGAAAAACCTCGAAGCCCGCAAGCTGCTGGGGCGCATCTACCTGCGCTCGCTGGGCGACACGCAATCCGGAGTGCAGTCGCAGGAGATGCTGCGCCTGGCGCTCGAGCAACTGGAAGAGATCGTGCGCCTCGAACCGCAGAACGTCGAGAACCACCTGCTGCTGGGCCGGCTCTACATTCTGAACCGGCTGATGGACAAGGCGGAATCGGCGCTCCAGGCGGCCATCAACGTGTCGCCGTCGTCGGAGGAAGCGCTCACCAGCCTGGCGTATCTCTACAACGAAGAAGGGGAGTCGGCGCGCGCTGCCCAAGTGCTGGAAGCGGTACCCGTAGCGCAGCGTACGCCCAAGATCTATGCCGCGCTGGGTTTCACCTACGAACGCATGCGCGAGCTCAAGAAGGCCATCGAGGCCTACCGCACCGCGGCCGACATGGATCCGGAGAACCTGGATTCGCTCCGCGGCCTGGCCCAGAACTTGTACAGCGACGGCCAGGTGGATGCCGCCCTCGCGCAATACAAGCGCCTCACCGAGGCCGACCCGCAGGATGAGCAGAACTATCTGCGTCTGGCGGACATCCAGAAGCGTAGCGGGAAACTGGACGCCGCTCTGGACAGCCTGAAGCGCGCCGAAAGCGTCAGGCCCGAGTCCCTGGAGGTGGCATTCCGCATTGCCGAGGTCCAGGAAGCCCGCGGCAACGCCGCCGAGGCCATCGAGATCCTCCAGGGCCTTCTCAAGCGCACCAGGAAGCAAGGCGACGACTACACCGAGGGCGAACGTAACAATCGCGCAGTGTTTCTGGAGCGCTTGGGTGCTATGTATCGCGACAGCCGCCACCCCGATCTGGCGCTGAAAGCCTTCAGCGAGTTGCACGACCTGGGAGATGAATACCGCTCGCAGGCCTGGCGGCGGATGATTGAGACCCACCGCCTGGAGCGGCAGTGGTCCGAGGCCGCTCGCGTCGCTGAAGAGGCGGTCCGCGAGCTTCCCCAGGACCGCAGTCTGCAATTTGAGCTGGCCATGCAGCAGGCAGGCAGCGGACAGGGGGATGCCGCCCTGGCCCGCGTTCGCGGCCTGCTCAAGGGCAACGATGAAGACCGCGAAGTGTACGTCGTGCTGGGGCAAGTCAGCAGCCGGTTGAAGCGCTGGAGCGAAGCCGAGGAAGCTATCGCCCAGGCGGAGCGCCTTTCCCGCAAGCCGGAAGAGAAGCAGATGATCGTGTATCTGCAGGGCGAAGTCTCCGAGCGCCAGAAGAAATTCGATGCCGCCGAACGCCGCTTCAAGCAACTGCTCGCCGAAGATCCCGACAATGCCAGCGCCCTGAACTATCTGGGTTACATGCTGGCCGACCGCGGCGTCCGCCTGGATGAGGCCCTGGGTTACATCCGCAAAGCGGTTGACCTCGATCCGCAGAACGGTGCCTACCTGGATTCGCTGGGGTGGGTGTATTTCCGCATGAACAATTTCGAGTTGGCGGAGCAGTACCTGTTGAAGGCCATTGAACGCGTACCCAACGATTCCACCATCCACGACCACGTGGCCGACATGTACTTCAAGACCGGCCGGCTGAAGATGGCCGCCGCGCATTGGGAGCGCGCCCTGGTCGAATGGAACCGTTCCCAGCCTGTCGACGTGGATATCGCTGAATTCGCCAAGGTGCAGAAAAAGCTGGAGAGCGCCAAGGTCAAGCTCGCCCGCCAAACCCGCGGCGAACAGTAACGGCTCTTCCAACCACAGAGGGCACAGAAGGACACAGAGAATGGCTGGGCGTGGCTGCTCTTAGGTGCCGTCGAACGTAAGTTGGAACTCACCTCATGAATACCGCCAGCTCCCTGATCCGTGGAAGAGCGGGCCTTCAGGCCCGCGAAAATGGCTTCAGAGACGGGCTTCAGCCCCGGCTTCAACATCCGCAACGTTTGTGAGATCAGTCGTTGGCGGCTTGTAACATGTAGTGCGGAACCTGTAACGCGGGCCCCGAAATGCGGTCACGGCCATGGCTCCCGTTCCTTGTGCCTTGGCTTGCGCTCTATAAACTCTTTCGTCAGCTCATCGCCAATCGCCCAAACAATGAATGCTTCCAGGGCGGACCAGAGGACGACAAACAACATCCACACCATGAGCAGAAGGGTAACAAAGTACGGGGCCTACGACTAACGACCAGCGACCAACGACTAACGACCAACGACCAGTAACTTTCTGACCGCTCCCGCATCTGAATCCTCGTGACTCTCCGTGTGCCTTCTCGCCTCCTCGCCCTGACCTTCGGCCTCACTCTCGCCGGGCCGGCTGCAATCGCGCAGAACTATCCGCTGGCCCGTCCGCAAGTAGCTTCCGCCGAAGGCAAACCCGCGCCCGACTTCACCCTGCCGGACGCCGAGGGCAAGCCCTTCCAGCTTTCCAAACTGCGCGGCCAGCGTGTGCTGGTGATTTTTTACCGAGCCTACTGGTGACCGCACTGCATGCGCCAACTGCGCGAGTTCGCGCAGCAGAAGGCTGAGTTCGACAAGCTCAACGTGCGGCTCGTCGCCATCAGCGCCGACGACGCGGAACACACCCGCGCGGTCTGGAAGAAATCCACCGGGGAGAAGTTCCCGGTGCTGTCCGACGCCGGCGCCAAAGTGATTCGCCAGTACGGCCTGCTGGACACGGAAAGCAGCCAGGGCGACGAGATCGCCATCCGCACCACGCTGCTGATTGACGAGAACGGCATGGAGCGCTGGCGTCTGGTCAGTGACAAGGTGCGCGACGTCCCCAAACCTGAGGACGTGCTAGAGCGCATCGGCGTCGCCGAAAAGGCCAGGTAGGTCAGGCATTCTGATTTGGATGTGGCTTCTTACCGGCGAAGGCGTGCGGTCGCCCCCTTCGTGATGCCTTCGTGTCCTTCGTGGTTCGCTTTGCCTCTGTGCTCCTCTGTGCCCTCTGTGGTTCAGTTCTGAGTGCTACACTCCCCATCATGCTGGCCTCGTACGCGGCGCTCGCGGAGAATTCGCGCGGGCGGCGCCATCCCGAGCCGCCGCATCCCTACCGCGACGCCTTCCAGCGCGACCGCGACCGCGTCATCCACTCGCGCGCCTTTCGCCGCCTGCAGAACAAGACCCAGGTTTTCACCCGCCGCTTCTCCGACCACTTCCGCAACCGGCTCACGCATACCATCGAAGCCGCGCAGATCTCTCGCACCCTGGCGGCCGAACTCGGCCTGAATGCCGAACTGGTGGAGACCCTGGCCCTGGTGCACGACATCGGCCATCCTCCCTTCGGCCACGCGGGCGAAAAAGCGCTGGACGCGGCCATGCAAGCGCACGGCCACTCCTTCGACCACAACCTGCACGCGCTGCGCATCGTGGAAGACTTCGAGGTGCGCTATGCCGACTTCCGCGGCCTGAACCTGACTTTCGAGGTGCGGGAAGGCATCATCAAGCACTCGCGGGATTACGATCCGGCAAAATTCCCGCAGCTTGCCGAGTATCTCCTCGCGCAGCGGCCGCCGCTCGAAGCCCAACTCATCGACCTCACCGACGAGATCGCCTACAACACCGCCGACCTCGACGACGGCTGCGAAGCCCGCATCCTCACCGTGCCGGAGATCCGCTCTCGCGCCGGCATCTTCGACCGCGCCTACCGCGAGGCCGAAGCGCAGCATCCCCAGGCGCAGGAGAAGCTCAAGTTCAACCAGGCCCTGCGGCAGATGTTCAACCGCCTGGTGAGCGACCTCATCCGTAGCACCCTGGAGCGCGTGAACGAGGCCGGGGTGCGCACCGTGGACGACGTCCGCGCCTGGCCCGAGCGCCTCGCCGCCTTCAGCCCTGCCGTGGACGCCGAGCGCCGCGAAGCCAAAGCTTTCCTGCACGAGCGCCTGTATTCCAGTGTCGCGCTGCGTCCGGAGAAGGAAGAGGCAGAACGCGTAGTCAGCGGGCTGTTCGAGCACTATGTGTCGCACCCGGAATCGCTGCCCTCCAGTTATCAGGGAAAGGCCGGCCAGGAGCCGCTGCCGCGGGTGGTGTGTGACTACATCGCCGGCATGACCGACAACTTCATCCGCGAACAATACGAACGGCATTGCGGACAGCTAGGTATGTCGGCAACGTGACACTCATGCTGCTTCAAGTGTCGCCTTCGGAAGGGCACGGCTTCAGCCGCGCCGAAACGGGTTCACTGTAGACTGGGCTTTAGCCCCTGAGGTTGAGCATGGGAAGAGGTCGCTCGATGACACTTCGATCCTGGGTCCTCGCAGGTTTGCTCTTGTAAGGTGCTTTACTCCCAGCACCTTAGACAAGGCTTCCCCGTCCTTCGACAGCGCATCTAAGCAACCTAGGAGGACGCTATGCGCTCAAAACTCTCAGGCATTGCGCTTCTGGTTCTTATCGCAATGTTGTTCTTGCCTTTGTCTGCCTTGGCCAAAGATCGCGGCCACGGTAACGGGAAGAAGAAGTGGAAGCAGCAGTCCCGGGTTGTGTACCGCATCAGTGATCCGGGCTGGCGTTACTACCAAATCGGCGGAAGGTACTACGGCCCCTACAACTACCAACCCGGCCGCAGGGTGGGATGGGGCGGCTGCGATCTGCCACCCGGCCTGGCCAAAAAGTACGGATGTAGAGGCCAGTGGACTCGGATGGATCGAATCTACCGCGGATATCCGGTGATCAGCATCCCGCTCGACGACACCGGCCGCTTTCGATTGGAGTTTCGCGGCGGATACTAGGGCTCATACCTGGATACTAGGGTTCATACCTTAGGAATTGTCATCCCGAGCGAGTCCGACCGAGCCGGCCGCGAAAGCGGCCGGCGCAGGGAGGACGACTCGAGGGATCTCGGTTTTGCTCGTGAGGCTATGACGAGCCACCTCGGCGAGGGATGAGCCCTAGTTCTTTCCCACCCACGTCACCCGGTAGATGGCGCCCTTGGACTGGCGCGAATCGTCGCTGATGTAGAGTGAGCCGTCGGCAGCGACAATCACGTCCACTGGACGGCCCGTCCATGTTCCCTTCTTCGTCTCGCGCGGGCTGATCCATCCGCTCACAAAGTCTTCGATACCTTCTGGATTTCCGGCCGCGTCCAGCTTCACGCGAACCACCTTGTAGCCGGTGGGGACGCTGCGGTTCCACGAGCCGTGGAAGGCGACAAACAGATCGCCGCGGTACTCCACCGGAAACGCAGTCCCCGTGTAAAAGGCCAGGCCTAGAGGCGCGGAATGCGCCTGCATTTCCACCTTCGGCGGGATGGTCGAGGGACAGCGCTTGGCAGCATCGCGCGAATATTCCAGGTCGGCAATGCGTTTGCTGTAGCAATAGGGCCAGCCGAAATCGCCGCCCTTGCCCAGGTCGTTCACTTCCTCGGGCGGGATATCGTCTCCCAGCCAGTCACGGCCGTTGTCCGTGGCCCAGATGGTGCCGGTCTGCGGACTCACCGCCAGACCCACGGAGTTGCGCGTGCCCTTGGCGAAAATGCGCTCACCCGTGCCGTCTTCGTTGAATTCCAGGATGGCAGCGCGCCGCGGGTCTTTCTCCTCGCAGAGGTTGCAGCTCGAGCCCACGGAGACGTACATCTTGCCGCCGTGGAAGAGCAGCGTGCGGGTGAAGTGTCCGCCGCCGCGCGGCACCTGCGCGATGGTCCGCGGATTCGAGGCGCGCAGCGCAGCCTCGTCCCAGTCGTAGCGCACCACTTTTCCGCCCTCGGCGACATAGAGTCCGCCCCTATGAAACGCGATGCCGTGAGGTGCATCGAGTTCTTCGAGCACCGTCACCACGCGCTGCGCGCGCCCGGACTTCTGCGGATCGGGCAGGGCCAGTACTTTGCCGTCGCTGGTGGCGGTAGCCAGCAGGACGCCTCCCGGACTGAAGGCCATCAGGCGCGGCGTGGAGCCGGTTTCGGAGAACAGTTCAATGCGGAACCCTGGCGGCAGCTTCAGTTGTGTCAGGTCGGCGGTAGAGGCGGGCGCACACGCCGCCAAGGCCAGGGTCACCAGAAGCAAGGAACGCTTGCGCATGGCAGCATTGTAACCCTCGGTTACGCCCGTCTCAATCCGCGACGAGAGTGTTCTCAACTTCCGTCTCATTTCCAGAAACTGTCTCGTTCTCCGGACAAGCCAGGCGGGCTACCGCCCACCTTGCCAGAATTAACCGATTATTAATCAACGACTTAGCAATTTATGGGTAGGCTTGTGACCATGGAGAGGGAATTGCATCTAATCACTGTGACTATGCAGCGCAGGGCTCCAAATCGGAACCCCCGGATGTCCGGGATGGCCACCATCGGAGGTGAGGTCATCATGGGCAACAAGTTTACGGAACAGGAAGTTTCCACTGTGTGCCACGGATTGCTGCACGGTGAGATGGATACCTGGCAGGCGGCAGAGTTCCTGCAGGTGTTCTTTACCGGTCACGGATTTGGCCTCTCCCGCGACGCCGCAGTTCGCGCCGCCGCGCTGATGGAGAGCTCGGGTTGCGACATGGAGGTCGTGCGCCGCGAACTCGACCGATTGGCGCTGGTGATGTAATCGAGATTGGCGCTGGTGATGTAATCGCATTACCGCTCTAACGAGCCAAGCGCCATCAGGAAAGCCGGGTTAACCAACCCGGCTTTTTGCTTTTCTGAGCAATTTCAGCTTCTTCCAAAACACTTGCTGCTGCCCCACCCTTATCGCGCTGAGCAATTTCAGCTTCTTCCAAAACACTTGGTGCTGCCCCACCCTTATCGCGCCCGTTTTTGGCGCGATAGGGTGGGGGACAAAGTACCTCCCTACTTCCCCGAATCCAGGTGCCACCCGGAGTTCACCCACTGCCCGTCTCGCCGCACGAAAATCTCCGTCCCCCTTCCCGACGAAGTCTGCTGTTTACCTTCCACTTCCAGCGTGTAGGACCAAGTGGTGTACAAGATGGCCACATCGCCATACATCTGGACTTCTGTACGCGGGAACTCCAGCTTTACCAGCTTGCCGCCGCTCGAGACAAAGCCAGCGGCGCCGGTCAGCACGGCGGCGCGATCTCCCCAAGCCTCTTCACCGGCATTGACGGCAATGGTTTCCGCGGGAATCACTTTGTCCAAGTGCTGCGCGTCGTTGGCGAAGTAAGCCCGCCACACCGCCTCGCGCGCCGCCAGCAGTTCCCGCCGTTCTTCGGCGCTCAGTGCATACGGTTGCTGGCGCTGTGCAGCAATCACGTCCGGATGATTGGCCACGTCCGACGCCACCTGGTTCCAATGCCCTTTCTGCCGGGCGTAGAT
>JBOGLL010000394.1:0-13802 GCA_050746065.1 Terriglobales bacterium
CGGCCTGGACTGGTCCGGCCAGCGTTCCGCACAGCAACAATGTCAGAGCAACGTACAAGAGTCTCTTGCCAGGGCCATTTCGACCGTGGGTACGAGGTTCAACCTCCAGACCACGCCGGTGGCATCCCGAACCGCGGTGGAGGTTGGAGATTCGAGCAGGACATAGAGCAACTGGGCGTCGGGCAGGAGCTGTTTCCGGTACTTGGCGGCAAACTGGAGCGGAAAGGCCCCCAGCGCCAGAACCAGGTCGATCTTGCGGTCGCCGTACTTGCTGCTCAAGGTTGCCGCCATCATCCGCTCATAGTCCGGGTTGTGAGCGGCGGCGGACTCGGCAAGCGATTCGGAGTAAATCCAGACTGGGACGTTCGAATGTTCCTCGAGTGTGGCCCTGAACTGGCCAATCACTGATTCAGCCGCGGGCGCATCCCGGTCGCCGAAGAAGAGCACCAGGACCTGGATTGAGTCCTGCTTGGGCTGGCCGTGTGCCGGAGCAGGCAACACGGCCAGTGCCACGAGCAAGACGAGGCAGCGGCCGAGCCATCTGCGGCGCGGCTCCAGAAGGCGCGAGCAGGTTCCAGATGCGTGATTGCGGGTTAGAGGGGGCAGATTCATTGCGTCCCGCGCAGCCGCGGCACCGCGGGGACAAACGAGGATGCCACGGTTCCGTGCCGGACCCAACCTCACGTCGCGTGCTCCTTGGGAACGGCAATCCCGGACTTGGGGGAGGTAAGTATATGCGCAGCCCGAGCCTTCCGGCTAGAGCGATCCCAACTCAGGCCGTTGGAAGTCGACGAGGTGAAGCGCTTTCCTTCGATGAAGCACGCTATCAGTTACTGCGGACTGTGCGGGGCCGAGAAGCGTTCGGCCGAAGGCGGGCACCGCAGCCTGGGCGTTGGAGGGCCGCCGGATGACTCCGGAATCGACGATCACGCCGGTTCTGGAAAGTGTTTGAAAGTGCAGGTCATCGCCGGTGATCTCAACCAACATGAAGGTTTGATCCTTGTCAAATCCCGCCGCCGTCAGGTCCGTTTTTGCAAGGTTGTTCTTCTTCAGCTTGCCGGAGGCGCCTTCCGTAAAATAATGAATGCCTTTCTGCGGTTTGATGCGCTCGTAGTTGTGTTCGTGTCCCTGAAACACGACCTGAACCCCATGCTTGATGAAGATGGGTTCCAGCAAGAGGCGCAATTCTGTGGTGGAGCCATGCGCCCTCCCGGACGAGTACAGAGGATGATGAAAATAGCAGATCTTCCAGTCCGAGCCTGAGGCTTCCAGTTCCTTCTCCAGCCAGGCAAGCTGCTCCCGGTCCATATAGTTGCTGTTGAGGGCGAAAAAGTGAACGTTGCCCTTCTTGAAGGTGTAATACTGCTTGCCGTTCATGTTGAAGAATTCGTAGTGGCGCTGGTTGGTATCGTCGTGGTTGCCCAAGGCAGCGTAGAACTTGACGCCCTTGTCGATCAGGGGCCGATAGGGGACCTCGAACTTTTTCTGCATGTCGATCGGTCCCTCCCGTCCGTAGACGTTGTCTCCCACCATGATCACGAAATCAAACGGGAACTTCTGGCGAGATTCCACCATGCGGTTGGCGACGTCGTATTGTGCGCGGCCCCCCGTTCCCGTGTCGCCAATGACGGCGAAGCGAACCGAGTCGGGGTTGGCAGGCAGAGCAGGGGTCTGCCCAGCCACCGGGAAGGCCATTCTGGCCAAAAGTACAAGGACAAAGAAACGCATATCTCCACCTATAAAGTGTGTTCCGGCAGGGCCTTTCGAATGAAATCAAGGATCAAGCTGGCATCCACATCGAGCAGCACCAAATCGCGCCCCACGATTCGGTAGGCAACTTCCTGGGGAAGCTCGGGAAGCTTGAGTAACAGGGCTGGAGGCACTGTGGTTACGGGCAGCGCTTCGGGATAGGCATCGTTGACGCGCAGGCGAAGGGATTTAACCGGGTCTCCTTCGCGAATCGTCTTGCGTGCGTTGGCTCCCTTCGCTCCCTGAAGCTCACTGCGAATCAGATGGCGGAACTCCTCCGCAATCTCAGGAGCAAACAGGTCGCCCCGTTTGGCGTTGGCGCGTGCCAACTGGATCTTCTCTGCCAGCGCCTTCGTGCGCTCGACGATCTTTTCCTGCGGCTCTTTGGGGCCCAGGGCAGGCAGCGATGCGTCCAGTTTCTTGCGGAGTTCAATGTACTTCTGGACGTGCTCGGTGAATTCCTTGAAAGCCTGCTCGCGCTTGGCTGTTTTGGAAGACTGCGAATCAGGAGGAGCCGACTGGCTAGAGACCTGTCCCGGAAGAAGGACGAGGCAAGCCACAAGAGCAATGCAGCAGGTTGCGCGCGACATGGGATTCAGCCGGTCCACAAGGCACCCATTTTTGAGACAGTGCTTCCATCGCTCTCAATTTGGATGAGTGTGGAGAGCAAAGAGTTGGACGGACCGTCAGTTCGATTCCTGTTTCTCCTGGACCGCCTCTTTCATGGCTTCCTTCACAGCTTTCTTGACTGCCTTCTTGACCGTGGCTTTCACCTCTCCGTCGGCGAGGGCTTCCCCATCCGCATTTGCCACGGCCTTCTTCACGGCCTGCCTTACAGTGTGGGCCAGAGGCTGTAGTTCCTTGGCAAGAGCCCCTGCATCCAGGGCTGGAGCAGCATTCTGTTCTTTGGCGAGAGCCGTCGAAGCCCAATCGCGTTCGAAAACAGCCAGCAGACTGTTGACTACCTTCGGATCGCGGACGATAACGCCGATCTCGCGTCGCGAGCTCAGTTCCGGAGTGCGAAGGCCCTGGCTTCCCACGAAGGCCTGGTGGCGGTCGCGGATGATGGTCCTGGTGTGCAGGCGGATGGTGGGAAGGGTCGCGGCCCTCAGGCTGCCGCTGCGCTTGGCCACGTGCCCGATGATCCTGACTTCCACCCCGGCTTTCAGCCGTTCCTGCAGCAGGTGAATCATCTGTGGGTCGGCGATCTGAGGGTCGTAGATGAGGAGCTGCTTGCGGGCTTTCCTGAGGAATGCCGCGAGCTCCTTGCGGGCGTTGAGCGGGCTGACCAGGAAGGTGTTCAGGCCCGGCATGTAAAGCTGCCGGGCCGCGTCGGCCTCAAAGAGCTTCCTGGCCTCCTGAACGAGCTTGGCGTTGCGGGTGACGATGCCGAAGCAGCGGCTCTCGTCTATGTCCACGTGGACGAGATTGAACGAGAGCACGTAGAGCACGCGACCATCAATGATCATCATCTTGCCGTGGTAACGGGCCAGATCATCCGCCGTGCGGGCCACAATGACGCCGCCTTCGAGAAAGCGCGCCTCGAGCTTGCGCAGGCTCTTTTCTCCGTCCCGATTGGTGTGGGCGATCAGGGCACGAACGATCACGCGGCGCTCCACCGCGGCCTTCAGAGCGGCCTCGATCTCCCGGCGGTCGAAGCGGAAGATCACGATCTCAATGGTCTTCCGCGCGCCCTTCAAGGCGGCAACCAGAGGGGCGAGGCCGTGATCGGGTTGGACGAGCAGTTTCATAATTTCCGTTTCTTCCGGGCCCTTAGCAAGCGGCTAACGCGCATCTAATGAGTTTGTATGACAGAGCACTCGCTTCCCTGCATCGCAGCAGCTTAAGGCCTGGGTAGAACCCGGTCAAGAGAAGGGCCAATGAGCTGGATGTCTCTCATCCACCCTCCAGCTTCTTTAGATGCATGGAACGTACAGCCATTCTGCTCGCCCAAATTGTATTGTCTGTCAGGGAGGTACCATGAACCGATCGCGAAGAGTTCTACAGGCCATTTATCTTCTTATCCTTTTCAGTTTCTGTATACCTGCCGGCGGACAACAAGCAGGCAAATCCACTCAGCCCGAATCCCCGGAAACTGGTGGCATGCCCGCGGTGCTGTGGCGGGATCCGGGCGACATTGCCAACCGGAACCTTCGTTACGGTCCCGGGAGCGCAGAGCGCATGCCCAAGGGCAGGCTCAAGTTCCTGGAAGAAGATCTGGGAGGTGTGAACCCGAAGTTTGACGTGCAGGATGAGGAGGGCATCCGGTGGAGGGTAAAGCCGGGTGCGGAGGCCCAGTCGGAAACGGCGGCCACGCGACTCTTGTGGGCAGTGGGATATTTTGCCGATGAGGACTATTACCTGCCTGAGATACGCGTGGAAGGGATGCCGAAAAAACTCAGCCGTGGCCAGGAGTTTGTCGCCAAGGACGGTGTCATTAAGGGTGTGAGGCTGGAACGCCGCCCGAAAGGCATGAAGAAGATCGGGACCTGGAGCTGGTGGAAGAATCCTTTCGTGGACACCAAGGAGCTGAACGGATTGAGAGTCATGATGGCCCTCATGAACAGCTGGGACATCAAGCCCGAGAACAATGCAATCTATGCGCAGGAGGGAGAGCACCGGTACCTGGTCAGCGACGTAGGAGCGACGTTTGGACAATCGGGCAATACTTTCAGGCGCACAAAGAACAACCTGGAGCAGTACCGGAAGTCGAAATTCATCCGGAACACGACGACGGAGAGTGTCGATTTTCACCTGGCCAGCAAGCCGCATCCACTCAACGCGGTGATCTTTCCTCACTGGATCGAGCTCAGGAAACGGGAGAAGGTAGTGAAGGGCATTCCGCGGGAGGACGCCAGATGGATGGGTCAGTTGTTATCCCAGCTTTCAGCAGAACAGATCCGCGATTGCTTTCGAGCCGCCGGCCATTCGCCGGAAGACGTAGAGGGGTTCGCAAGAGCCGTGGAAGAGAGGATCCAGTCCCTGAAGCAGCTGTGAGCGGGAAATGAAAGCAAGCGAGCCTGACAAGGCCATCGCTAGTTGCTCGCGGGCGTGCCCGCGGACTGCTCCTCCCGCTCGGGAAATTGCTTTCCAGCCAGTTCGGCATAGAGCCCGCCGGCGGCAAGCAATTCCTGATGGGTTCCACGCTCTACGACGGTGGAATCCTGGACGACAAAAATAACGTCTGCGCGCTGGATAGTGGCCAGGTGATGCGCGATGACGAGGCAGGTACGGCCCTTCATCAGGCGATCCAGAGCCTCGAGGACGGCTTCCTCGGAGGCTGCGTCCAGGCCGGTGGTGGGCTCGTCGAGGACGAGAAGAGGAGTGTCGCGGATGACGGCGCGCGCGATCGCGATGCGCTGACGCTGGCCCCCGGAAAGCGTGATGCCGCGCTCGCCCACCATGGTGTCGTAACCTTCGGGCATCTGTTCGATGAACTCGTGGGCATTGGCGAGCTGCGCGGCCCGCATGATCTCGGCGCGCCGGGCTTCCGGCTTGCCGTAGGCGATGTTCTGCCAGATGGGCGCCCGGAACAACAGAGTCTCCTGCAGGACAAAGCTCATCTGCTCGCGCAGGGAGCGTAACGTATAACGCCGGATCTCGGTCCCGTCAATCTTCACTTGTCCGGACGTAGGGTCGTAGAAACGGGGAACCAGGCTGATGATGGTGGTCTTGCCGGTGCCGCTGGGCCCCACGAAGGCGGCCAACTGTCCGGGTTCGATCTGGAAACTTACGTCCTTCAGGATGGGGCGGTCGGGACTGTAGCTGAAGCACACCCGGTCAAATTCGACCTTTCCCTGGAAGCGGCGGGCGTGGCGCGCTCGGGGCAGATCGCGAACCCGGCTTTCTGTTTCCAGCACCTCCTGGATGCGCTCATAGCTGACGGCGGCCTTGGAGATCGTATCCGTCATCTTCGACAGTTCGCGCATGGGCTTGTACATCTTGCCCAGGTAGAGCAGGAATACGATCAGCACGCCGACGCTCAGTTTGCCGGCCAACACTTGCCGGGCCCCATATCCCAGAACCAGGCAGGTGCCCGCTGCCACGATCACCTCGACCACGGGCGAGAGCTTGGCCTTGATGCTCCTTGCCCAGAGCGCCATTTCCACGTTCTCGAGGCTCTGTTCCTCGAAGCGGCGCTGTTCGTAGTCTTCGCGGGCGAAGGCCTTCACCACGCGAATCGAGGAAAAGACCTCTTGCACCACGGAAACCAGCTCACTTTCCTTCTTGCGCACTTCGCGCGAAGCCTTTTTGATGCGCCGGGTGAAGACGTAGACGACCAGGAAGAGCACGGGAGCAATGGAGAGCGCGATCAAGGTAAAACGCCAATCGACATAGAGCATCACGCCAATCATGCCGACGAGCGTGAGCACGTTGACCAGCATGCCGAGCAAAGCCGTAGTGATGAAACTCTGAATGGCCTCAATATCGCTGGTGACCCGGCTGATGAGGTCTCCGGTGCGCTTCTCGTCGTGCTCGGCCAGCGACAGGCGGTGAATGTGGTGATAGAGCGTGCGCCGCAGGTCGTGCATGACCCATTGGCCGACGCTGGTAGTGAGATATTTTTCCAGGTAGGAGCTGAGTGCGCCGACGACGGCGATGACCGCGACTGCCAGCACGGCGAAGTTGAGGACGGCCAGCTCGTCCTGCCCCATCCAGCCGACCATTGGGCCCATCCAACCGGGCAGCGGTTTGGACTGGAGCAGGTGATCGAGAACGATTTTCAAGGGCCAGGGTTCGAGCAGGTCGGTTGCGGCTACGCCCGCAACCGCCAGCAAGGCCAGCGTCAGAGCCTTCCAGTGGGGCCGTAAAAGGTCGATGATGCTGAGACCTTTAGGCTTCCTGGCGGCAGGCGACGTCTTCGTCATTCCGACCTCTGGATGCGGCCGCGCGCCGCAAGCTGAGCGAGTTTCCTCATAGCGGGTTTCAATGCCCATGACATACGGCCCGCCTTAAATTGGTGGGCCCGCCTGGATTCGAACCAGGGACCAAGGGATTATGAGTCCCCTGCTCTGACCGCTGAGCTACGGGCCCATTGCGCGGAAGCAGCGACTTCTGTGGGAACTGTAGCGAAAAGCAGGGAAGGGGGCAATCGCCATACGTAAGGCAAGCCGGCGGCGCTATTCAAAACGTGGATGGAGGTCGCCGAAGGTGACCTGGGCGGGGAAATCGGCGAAGAGCTTCTGTGCGTAGGGGTAAAGGCTGGAATGGAACAGGATGGCGCGATGCTGCGGGGAAGCGCCCAACCATCCGCGCAGGGCGGCATCCTCCCATTCCGTCATCACGCGAACGGCCACGGCGCGGGCGCGTGCTTCCTCAGCGCGATCGAGTATGCGGCGTATCTCATCCGGTGCGTCCACATGCACGAACACAAGCTCAAGCTGCACGTGCTTCGCCAGAGCGCGGAAATATCGCGCGGGAGCGTCGTAGTACTGCATGGGAAACGTCTTCCTGGTGTCCTGGACAATGATGGTTTCCGCCAGCTCGAAGCGCACGGGTTGCGACCCGATGACCACGGCGTCGCCTACCTTGTGGATGGGCGCGCCGCCCAGGATGACGCCGGGGGCGTCGTAGCCCAGCAATTCGTCGGCATAGCGATCGCCCGGGATGAACACGTTGATTCCGAGCGACGCCAGGTGGTACGCGGCTTTGATCTTGCCCTCGGAGTCGCCGCATCCAACCACGAGTTGCACGCGCTGCTCGACCGCCTGCGGCACCATGGCGGAAATGCCGTGCGTGTCTTCCACCCATCCGCTGTTGCCCGCAACGTGGGTGGTGGGATAGCGCATCTTGTCGTCGAGGACGTGAAAACGGAATACGCCCTGTTCGTCCAAGGCGTACCACTTGTCGTCCTTGCGCGCGACCAGGGCACCCGGCAAAGGCAATACTTGCACTTCGACCAGCTCGAGCAGGCGCCTGACCAGCGCGCCTTCGTGATACTCGATGAGCGGACGAGGCACCGGCTGGTCGCTCGCGCTCCATTTCATCTGTGCGCTCACCCAGTCGCGCATCACGCGGTCGACTTGTGTGCCAACGCGCATACCCGGTCCCAGACGGATGCGGCTCTCACCCAGCACCATCGACTTCGGATGCTGAGGGATGGTGAGGTTCGCGCGGATCTCCACGTCGCCGAAGCGTGGCGATTGCTGGCTGGCGAACGCCCGCAGTGTTGCCGCCTCGGACTTCAGACTGCTTTGCTCCGCAGCTTCAGCGGTGCGGCCAAAATATCGCCGGGTGTCCAGGCCGCACTCCGGGCCGCTGAAGGCCACCACGGTTGCGGATACATAACGGCGGAAGGGGGAAGCATCACCGGAGGCAACCTGCTTGTACTTGTCCAGGATGTCGCAGTTCGGCATGCCCGTCGCCCTCCACAGAGCAAAACGGGAGTCGCCAAAGAGCAGAGGGTCCTCCGGCAGATACTGCCGGTAGTACTCGATCAGATCTGCGCGAACCTTGGGCTCGTAATCCTCCCATGCGCAGGAATAGCAGATGGGCGCAGGCTGGGGAGTGATGCGGGCCTCACCCCAAAGTCCTGCCACGCGCGGCCCCAGGTCCCGAAGCAGGAGGCCGGCCGCGACGCCGGCAAAGAAGATGAGGATCCCACGTTTCAAGGAAGCGTGCAGCCGAGCTTCAACCGCGGCCCGGCGCTGGATGGAACTTGTAACAGAATCAGGCGCGGCGGGCAATCGTGCATCATCGGGCCGGTAAGCAGCCTACTTCGCCGCCTGCTCCACTGACTCCAGTGACGCAAAGCCGACACCCAGCCTCCGGCACACAAGAACCTGGCGGTCGAAGCGGTTCTGCGTCCGCATCAGTTCTCCCAGGCCGTGCAGCGGCCCGCGCCACGGCCAGCGAAAGACGGGCAGGGGATAGTCGGTACCGAACAGCAACCGGTTGTGCACCTCGGGATGCTTGCGCAAACGCAACATCATGCGGAAACGGTTGGGCAGGGTGAGCGCGGAGATATCCGCGAAGAAGCGCGGATATTTCCGCGTGAGTTCGAGGAACGTGGGGAGATACTTCTCATAGAACAGCAGGCCGTAGCTGCATCCGTGGGCGGCGATGACGGTGGCGCCTTCGTCGAGCGCCACGCGCAGGCGGTACGGGTCGCCGGCCGACTGGTCCTTGCCGATGAGACTGAACTCGTATCCCACGTGGCTGAGGAAAGGCACGCTCAGGCGCGCCAGCGCACGGTAAAACGGGATGTAACGTTTGTCGGCGGGATCGAACTGCTGCGAATTGGGCAGCACCTTGACCAGGCGCGCGCCCGCGGCGGCACAGCGTTCGAGTTCCTCCACCGCATCGCGTCGCTGCGGATTGATGGAAACGCCGGCCAGGAAGTCGTCGGGATACGCCTTCGCGATTTTCAGGACGTAGTCGTTGCTGATGACGAAATCCGTGCGTTCGCGGTCGAACCGGCCGTGTTCGTCGTAGGCGCCGTCCATTCCCAGGAGCACCGCCTTGCCGACGAACTTCGAACCGCGCAATTCACCCAGCAGGTCGTCCACGTACTTCTGGTTGGACTTCGCGGGATCGTTCAGATCAAGCCCGTGCTTGCGGATGAGGTTGCGCGCCAGCGGACTCTTCAGCAGCTTCTGGGAAACGTAGCATCCGTTGTCTGCATGGGGTAGCCCGAGCAGGTGGACGTGGCAGTCGGTGAATTTTGGGGCGGGCGCTACTTCCGGATGCATACGTGGAGGGCCCCAGCTCTGACCGCTGAGCTACGGGTCCGCTGCGGCGAATCTACCACACAGCACTGCGCTAGTGATGTTGCGGACGCCGCTGCGGGGGGAGCTGCCGGGGTGTCAGGCTGGGTTTTCGGTTGCGTCGTTCGGAGAACGTCGGGGCTTCGTGTGGGTGTTTCCTACAGCCCTAGGCCGCGCCGTGGTGTTTCAGCTGGCTCGGCGGTCATCCCGGCGGCGCCCGGCGCGCGCGGGGCTTCTGGCTGAGCTTGTCACGCAATTGAGTGGAGACAGATTCCAAGGCTTCACCCAACTCGGTTTGGCACTCGGCGATACTGTTTCCCGCCAGCGCATCAGCTTCCTGTTGGAACCGTTCCAAAACCTCGGCAAGTCTCACGTCCAGGATCTCCCCGACGGAGCGTTGAGTCTGCTCCTGCAGCCGGTGCAACTGCTCGCGGGCTTGCTCCAGCTTCTTGGCTAACTCGGCGGTCTGGTCAGCCGCCAACTTTTCGAAGCGGGCAGCGCCCTCCCGCCACCGCTGTTCCAGCAGTTCCTGGGTCGTTTCCACCCCCTGGTGCAGCCGGCCGCGGATCTCCCCGCGGGCTTCCGCAACTGCACTTTGGACCACCTTCTGAAACTGCTCGTTTTCCCGCCTCACCCAGGCCCGGATCTCTTCGCTCTGCTGCTGCAAGCCTATGTTCTGAATCTCCAGTCTCTCGCGTTGTTCCTGAAGCTCTTCCAGCAACCGGCGCAAATCGTCGGCGGTGGCCTCGGCCCTGCCCGCCTGTGCTTCCAGCCGGTGGAACGCACTCTGTGTTTCCTGCCAGCGGTCAGCCAGGGACTCTTCCATTCGGCGGCGAGAATCCGATACCGACTGCTCCAACAAACCTGCCAGGTCGGCCCGCCACTGATTGGCGTATTCCCGCACGCTCCCCGCAGCCACCATGGCTTCTTCCACACGCAGGTTGACACGGTCCAGGAACTCCCGCTCGTGGCGATCGAAGTCCTCGAACAGCTTCTGGCGCAATTCGTCGGCGGCGGGCTCGCCGATCCGGGTCAGCCGTTCTTCCAGCTTCTGGGGTGAGAACTGCTCCTCTAATTGACCCCGAAGGCGTTCCAGAGAGGTGGAGAGGACCTCTTGCACGCGCTGGTCAACGTTCTTGGGCAGTTCCCGCGCTAGGGACTCGATATAATCCCTGGCCTGCAATGCGACCTCGACCCGGGCACGCAAGGCCGCCTCAGCTTGAACGTTGCTCGCCAAGGCCTGACTTTGCTGTTCGACCTGGGCTTCCAGCCCGTGCAGTTCCTCCAGCGATGCGGAGACGCGCTCTTCCAGGGCTGCCTCCGCTTGCGTCTGGCTGGCGAGGGCCTGACTTTGCTGTTCGACGTGGGCTTCGAGCCCGTGCAGTTCTTCCAGCGATGCTGCGACGCGCTCTTCCAAGGCTGCTTCCGCTTGCGTCTGGCTGGCGAGGACCTGATTTTGTTGCTCGACCTGGGCTTCGAGCCCGTGCAGTTCTTCGATGGTCTGGGCCAGCAACTGGTGGTGCACCGGCTTCACCTGCTGGGCAACATCTCGGGCCAGATTCTTCAATCCGGCCTCCAATTCCTTGCCCAGATGCCGCAGGATCTGGGAGTCCGCCTCCCGCTGCCAACGGGCAAGCTTTTCATCCGCCTCCTGGCGCAATCCTCGAGCGGCTTCTTGCAAGCTCTCCTGGGTTTGCTGCTTGAGCCGTTCCCAGTCGGCCGATGCGCTTTCCTCCAGATCGGCTCTCAGGCGCGAAAGCAACTCGCCCAGATTCTTTCGGTAATCACTTTCGAACTCCAGAGCGATCAGCCGGGCTCGTTCTCTAAGTGCAGGCTCAAACTGGGCCAGCGCTTCGTCCCAAGAGCGCACCATAGGCGAGGCTGCGGCTGATGGAGCCGACTGCGGGGCCAGCGCGGAAGCAACCGGCCGTACTGCAGAGGTTCGCAGCGATGCCGGCGGAATGGCAGCCGGGGCAAATCCTGGCTGGGTCCCTGCCTCGGCGGCAGACCCGGAAGGGCTCTGCACTCCTGGAACCCTACCCGTTACGCTCGTCGGCCTGTCTGCCGTAGGAAACCCGATACCCCAGAAGTTTGGCGTGTCCAACTCCAGGCCCAGCTCCCACGACTTACCGTCCTTGGTAGGCCGCCCGCCCATGACTACTCTGCCAGTGGCGCTGCGTTTCCCGCTGGGTAGCTCCAGACGGACACAGACTCCGATTTCGAGCGAACGCGGGGAAATCACGCTACAACCATGTGCGCTGATCACCATGGTCTGGCAGACTTCTTGGAAAGAAATGGTGGAGTCCAGGCTGGTGACCACCACTGGAAGGACCAGCGTAACGCGCTGGCTTCGGCGCTGTGCCACTTTGGAACCGCTGCTGGCCGAAGTATGCATCTACCACTCCACCCACCGCTGCGGGGGTTCTGCGTGGCCCGTTTGTCCTGAGCATGCTATCACATACACGGCAATGCCCTAGGACTGGTGCAGGGCGGCCAGCGGGACGCGGATGAGGTCATCCCTTTTTGGGACGGTAGACGTGGGTGCTTTGACCGAAGAAGACTTCGGCGGCTTCCATCACCGTTTCGGAAAGAGTCGGATGCGGGTGGATGCTGAGCTTGAGATCGGCGGCGAGTGCGCCCATCTCCACCGCCAGCACGCCTTCGGCGATCAGTTCGCCGGCGCCGGGGCCGCAGATACCCACGCCCAACACACGCTCGGTTTCCGGATCGAGCACCAGCTTGGTGACGCCGTCGAAGCGGTCGAGCGTAGTAGCGCGCCCGGAAGCGGCCCAGGGGAAGCGCGACACTTTTACCGCGCGTCCTTCCTTCTCGGCCTGGGTTTCGGTGAGGCCGCACCAGGCGACCTCAGGATCGGTGAACACCACTGCGGGAATGGCCTGCGGCTCGAACGCGACCTTGTGCCCGGCGATGGCTTCGACCGCCGTGCGCCCTTCGTGTGACGCCTTGTGCGCCAGCATGGGCTCGCCCACTACGTCGCCGATGGCGTAAATGACAGGATAGGCGGTGCGTCGCTGCGCGTTCACCTGGATGAATCCGCGCGCGTCCACCTGGACTTTCGTCTTCTCGATGCCGGGGACGGAATTGGGCTTGCGGCCGACAGAAACCAAAACCTGCTCGAAGACGGGATCGGCAGCCTCGGCCTGCGCGCCTTCCAGTTTTACTTCGATGCCGCCGTTGACTTCCTTCATCGCCGCGACCTTGGTATTGAGCCGGACGGAAGCGAAGATCTGCTCGGCGCGCTTGGCCAGCGGCACCACCAGATCGCGGTCAGCGCCGGGCAGGAGGCCGGGCATCATCTCGACCACGGTGACCTTCGTGCCCAGCGCGGCGTACACAGTGCCCAGTTCGAGTCCGATGTAGCCGCCGCCGATGACCAGCAGCGTCTTGGGGATTTCGCGGATTTCGAGCGCTGACGTGGAGTCGAGCACGCGCGGACTGTTGAGCGAGAGATGTGGCAGCGTGGCCGGACGGGAGCCGGTAGCGATGATGGCATGCTCGAAGGTGAGTTCCTGCGCGCCGTTTTTCGCGCCTTCGATCCTCAGTGTGTTCGAACTCAGGAAGCTGGCGCGCCCCTGGACATAGCGCACCTTGCGGGCGCGCGATAGCTGGCCCAGGCCTCCGGTCATCTTCTGGACGACGCTGTCTTTCCAGGCGCGGACTTTGTTGACGTCGATCTTCGGAGGGCCGAACTCGATGCCCCAAGCCGCGGCATGCTGGGCTTCGGTGATCACCTTGGCGACGTGCAGCAGCGCCTTTGACGGGATGCATCCGCGGTAGAGACAGACGCCTCCGGGATTGGGCGCGTCATCCACCAGCGTTACCTCGATGCCCAGGTCGGCGGCGAGGAACGCGGCGGCATATCCGCCGGGGCCCGCGCCGATGACGACGAGTTTTGTGGATGAGCTCATGCGGCGTACGCTCTCATCCTTCGATCAGCATCTGGAAGGGCTGTTCCAGGGCGCCCACCACCCAGCGCAGGAAGCGGGCGGCGTCGGCGCCGTCAATCAAGCGGTGGTCGTAGGAGAGCGAGAGCGGCAGGCGCAGCCGGGGCTCGAACTTGCCGTCCACGTACACCGGCTCATAGGCCGCACGCGAAAGCCCGAGGATGGCCACCTCCGGCCAGTTCACGATGGGAGAAAAGTGCGTTCCCCCGATGCCGCCCAGGTTGGTGATGGTGAAGCAGGCGCCTTCCATGTCCGCAGGCGCCAGCTTGCGGTTGCGCGCCTTCTCCGCCACCTGCGCCAGTTCCACCGACAGTTGCACCAGGTTCTTCTGGTCCACGTCGCGGATCACCGGCACCAGCAGTCCGCGCTCGGTGTCCACGGC
>JBOGLL010000395.1:0-3767 GCA_050746065.1 Terriglobales bacterium
GTAGCGCCTGCGTACAGCCACGCCAGCACGCCTCCAGCCAGGTGGGCACCGTGGCTGCCCGTCAGCAGGTAAAAGAACGAACTGCTGGGGTTGGTGGAAATGAAGATGCCTTGCGCGGCGAGTTGCCGCCATACCACGAGCTGTCCGGCAAGAAAACCCAGACCCAGAACCAGGGTGATGCCCAACCACGGAGGCGAACCTTCCTGTCGCTCTTCTGGCAGGAAGAGCCGGCGACGAGCGAACTCAGCGGTCACGCTGCTGGTCAGAAGAATCAGGGTGTTGATCCAGAGCATGGGCGGCAGGGAAGTGCTGCGCCAGTCGCCTCCCAGGCCCTGGCGGACGATGTAGGCGCTGGTGAAAGCCACGAAGAGCATGATGATGGGTACCAAGCCAACCACCAGCCCAATGCGGTAACGGCGCAGGCGATCACGGGCTTCGGCGCCGTCGGGGCGGTCGCCGCCATCACCCTCATCGCGCGCAGGAGGTTCAGGGCCGCGGCCGCCGAGCCGCGGTTCCTGCTCGTCAACGGCCACGGGTTGGGTGAGTGTCGGCATTTCCGTCGCTTAGCGCGCGGCCTTGATCTCGATCTCGTCGGTCTGCATCACGTAATCCTTAGGTGCACCGGGCACGCTGTATTCATAAGGGCCGTGGTGCACAACCGGAGTCTTGCCGCCGAAATTGTCGTGGGGCGGCGGGGAGGGAACCGTCCACTCCAGCGTGGTCGCCTCCCAGGGATTCTCCGAAGCCTTCGCTCCCTTGAACATGCTCCAGAACAGGTTGAGCACAAAAATGAACTGCGCCGCGATGGTGATGATGGCGGCGTAGGTGATGAACTCCTGCAGCGAAACCAGCGGCCCGAGGATGTTTGCCTGAGTCAGCTCGGAGTAGCGCCGCGGATGCCCGGCCATGCCCAGGTAGTGCATGGGCATGAAGATGGCGTACGTGCCGATCAACGTCAGGAAGAAGTGAACGCGGCCCAGGCCCTCGTTCATCATGCGGCCGAACATCTTGGGGAACCAGTAGTACGTTCCGGCGAAGATGCCGAAGATAGCAGCCACGCCCATGATCAAGTGGAAGTGGGCGACAACGAAGTAGGTGTCGTGCAGGTAGATGTCGAGCTGCGGCTGGGCCAGGAAGGGGCCGCTGAGTCCGCCGGAAACGAACAGAGAAACAAAGCCGATGGCGAAGAGCATCGGTGTAGCGAAGCGCACCCGCCCGCGCCAGATAGTTCCCAGCCAGTTAAACGTCTTGATCGCCGAGGGCACGCCGATGGCCATGGTCAGCACGGAGAACGCGAAGGCTGAGTAGGGGCTCATGCCGCTCATGAACATGTGGTGTCCCCAGACCAGGAAGCCCAGGACGCCGATGGCGATGAGGGCATAGACCATGGCGCGATAACCGAAGATCGGCTTGCGCGAAAACGTGGAGAGTACCTGCGAGGCGACCCCCATACCCGGCACTATGGCGATGTAGACCTCGGGGTGTCCGAAGAACCAGAAGAGGTGCTGCCATAGAAGGGGCGACCCGCCTTTGTGGGGCACGGGGACTCCGGTCATGATCAGCCCGCCGGGCACGAAAAAGCTGGTGCCGGCGTTGCGGTCGAGCAGCAGCAGGATGCCGGCCGACGCCAGGACGCCGAAAGCCAGCAGGCCGAGTATGGCGGTAATGAACCAGGTCCAGCAGGTGAGCGGCATGCGCATCAGTGACATGCCGCGCGCACGCAGGTCGAGGATAGTGGTGATGAAGTTCAGTGCGCCCATCAGCGAAGCCGCGCAGAAGATGGCGATGCTGATGATCCAGAGATCCATTCCCAGGCCCTGTCCGGGGCCGGCACTGGGAATGGCGCTCAGTGGCGGATACTGCGTCCAGCCGGAGAGCGGCGCGCCGCCCTCCACGAAAAACGCCGCCAGCATTATCACGAAGGACACGAATGTGGTCCAGAACGACAGCATGTTCAGGACGGGAAACGCCATGTCGGGCGCGCCGATCTGAATGGGCAGCACGTAATTCCCGAAGCCGCTCTGGGGCGCGGTGGTGAGCACGAAAAACACCATGATGGTTCCGTGCATGGTGAGCAACGTGAGGTAGGTCTCCGGCTTGATCTCGCCGAAGCCGGGCACGTTGGCTGTGGGCCATACCAGGTGGATGCGCATGAGCAGCGAGAGCAACATGCCCACAAACACCGCCACCAGCGCCAGGAAGTAATACTGGAGGCCGATAACCTTGTGGTCGAGGCTGAAGATGTATTTCCGGATGAATCCGGTGGGCGCGGCATGCGCGTGTGTCTGTTCCTGCGCGACGGCTTGACTCATCGAGTTCCTTCTCCCAGAAAGTTTGCGAAGGACCGCGGGCTGCGGGTTGCTGTTCTCATTGCTGCTTTTCGGCCAGGCGCTCGGCCATCCACTTGTTGAAATCGGCCTCGGACTGCACTTCGAGGAAAGCGCGCATCTTGTAGTGGCCCAGGCCGCAAAGCTCGGCGCAGGCGATCTCGTACCGGCCCGTCTTTGCGGGGGTGAAGTGGGTGCGCACCAGGAGCCCGGGTACGGCGTCCTGCTTGACACGCATCGCGGGTATGTTGAAGTTGTGGATCACGTCCTGAGCGTGCAGCGTGACGTCGGCTTCCTTGTTCACGGGCAGGTAGAGCGTCTGGACGACCACGTCGTCGGCGCTGGCGGGATCGGTCGGGTCCAGACCGAGCGCGCCTTCGTTGCCGGCGGAGGCGTCAGCCTTCTGCGTGTCCACTTTGCCGAACTTGCCGTCAGGACCCGGGTAACGGAAGTACCAAGCGAATTGCACCGCAGTGACTTCCACCTGCAAGGCGCCGGGCTGCGCGCCTTGGAAGCGGTTGGCCGCCCATACGTTGTAACCCATCAGGTTCAGGCCAATGAAGAGCACCGCCGTGAGCACGGTCCAAGTCCATTCCAGCCCGTTGTGCCCGTGGCTGTAATGGGCCGCGGCGCCGCTGCGGTCGCGGTACTTCCACACAAACAGGCCCAGCCCCAGTTGCGCTGCCAGAAACACGACGCCCATGAGGATGAAGGTGAGCTTCATCTGCTCATCGATGGCGCCGCCGTGAGCGGAAGCCAGCGGCGGCATGGGCCACTTGTCGATGTAGAAGTAATAGGTGCTGATTAGGGTGATCAGCCAGATGACAATCAGGAGCGCCAGCCCCATGTTTCAGTTCCTCTTTCGGTTGGATGCCATGAGCAAGTGACGACGAACGCGAAAGAATAACAACAGCGTAGCAGAACCGCAACGGAAAAGGTGGACGTGCCGAAGGTTAGTGGGAACCGTTGCGCGCCAGTTCCAGGAAAGCCGTGTGCACGCGCGTGTCAGCGGACAGTTCGGGATGGAAGGTTGCTGCCATTACTTTTCCCCGACGCACCAGGACAGGATCGCCGCCCTCCGTGGCCAGCACTTCAACGCCTGAGCCGACGCGGTCAATCTTCGGGGCACGGATGAACACCATCTCCAGGGGGCCGCCGGGCAGCGTGGTTTCGCCGGAACGGATCGAACTCTCCAGCTGGCGGCCGTAGGCGTTGCGGCAGATGCGGATGTCCAGTGCGCCCAGCGCCTCCTGCGGAGGATTTGTGACCTCCTGAGCCAAAAGGATGGCGCCGGCGCAGGTCCCGAAAACCGGCCTCGTGCGAGCGAATTCGCGCAGCTTCTCGAGGAAGCCGTCGCGCTCGAGGAATTTCAGGAAGGTAGTGGATTCGCCGCCGGGAAGCACCAGCCCCTCGACGGCTTCGAGTTGCTCGGGCTTGCGG
>JBOGLL010000396.1:0-10098 GCA_050746065.1 Terriglobales bacterium
GTGGAGGCGGCGTGCCGCAAGGCAGGCGTCACGGTGAAGAAGGGCGGAACCTACGTCAACATGGAAGGCCCCCAGTTTTCCACCAAAGCGGAGGCCAACCTGCACCGGAGCTGGGGCGCGGATGTAATCGGGATGACCAACGTACCCGAAGCCAAGCTGGCCCGCGAGGCCGAGATGTGCTACGTCACCGTGGCCATGGTGACCGACTACGACTGCTGGCATCCCACGCATGACTCGGTCACCGTGGAACAGATTGTCGGCTACCTCACGCGAAACACGGAAAACGTGCAGAAGGTCGTGCGGGCAACCATCGGCTCCATGCCCCGCGAACGCGCCTGCAAGTGCGGATCGGCGCTGCAGCACGCCATCCAGACGGACCGCAGCATGATCCCCGCGGCCACCCGCAAGAAGCTTGGCCTGCTGCTCGACAAGTACCTGGGCGTGTCGCAGTCGTAGCGGGTGAAGTTCCGCCCTGTTGCGCAATGCCGTTGCTGTGGGCCCCTACAGACGACGCTCGCTGGGCTATGCGTTTCCGCCACAATGCGCGCGACTCGATCCTTCTGGCCTCGCTGGCCGCTGCCTGCTCATTTGCGGCTTTCGTTTTCTACTGGCGTCAGGATGCGCTCCTGCTCTATGGCGATGCCGTTGCCCACCTGAACATTGCCCGCCGGGTAGTCGATTCTCGTACACCCGGGCCTCTTCAGCTTGGATCAGTATGGCTGCCTTTGCCACACGTGCTGATGCTGCCCTTCGTGCTCTCAGACTGGGCGTGGAGAACGGGTGTGGCCGGATCGTTGGTTTCCATGGCCTCCTACGTGGTGGGAGTGCTGGCAGTCTTTCGCCTGGTGCGTGGTTGGGCAACACGCCCGGCCGCGTGGTTTGCAGCAGCCGTCTACGGAGCCAATCCCAACCTTCTCTACATGCAGGCAACCGCCATGACGGAAGCGCTTTATCTGGCGCTCGTCCTTTGGGCCACGGTGCATTTCAGCGAATTTATGAACGGCCTGCGCGACCAGGAAGCTGCCGCCCATTCTGCCGGCAAATCGTTGGAGCGCTGCGGCATGTTCCTGGCGGCCGCCATGCTCACCCGCTATGACGCGTGGTTTGCTTCGGCATTCTTCGTGGCGGCGGCGGTCTGGTGGTTCGTGAAATACCGGAACTCAAGCACAGGCGGGGGTGCACGGCGTCGTTCACTGCGGAATTTCCTGTTGATCGTGGCCGCTGCTCCGGCGCTCTGGATGGCCTACAACTGGAGTGTTTTCGGTGGCCCGCTGGAGTTTGCCACGGGTCCATACTCCGCCCGTGCCATTGCCGAACGCACCAGCCAGCCCGGCGCTCCCCATCATCCCGGGCACGATTCGCCGCGCGTAGCCGGCATCTACTTCCTCAAGGCAGCCCGCCTCAATATGGGGGACGGCGACTGGCAAGGCCTGCTCTTCCTGATGGCGCTTGCCGGGACGACGGTTGCGCTGACGTTGGAACATCGGGCACGAGCGGCTCTTCTCCTCTGGCTCTCCGTACCGTTCTACATGTTCTCCATCGCCTATGGCAGCGCTCCCATTTTTCTCCCGGTGTGGTGGCCGTTTTCCTACTACAACGTTCGCTACGGATTGCAATTGCTGCCGGCGGTGGCGGTTTTCTCTGCAATCTCCATGGAGTATGCGCTGCGCATGCGCCTGCCCACTCTGCGATGGCTGGTGGCTGGCGTCGCCCTCGTCGTCCTGATTGGCAGCTACGCATCCATTGCCTATTACGGGCCTATCTGTTTGCGCGAGGCGCGCGTGAACTCCTACACTCGCGTCGCCCTGGAGAGAAAACTGGCGGCAGAACTCTCCCGCCTGCCGGCATCCGCCACGCTGGTGATGCATGTCGGAAGCCACGGCGGTGCCCTGCAACGTGCCGGCATTCCGTTGCGCCGCGTGGTCCACGAAGGAAACTTTGGACAGTGGGAATGGGCCCTGTCGGCCCCGGCGAGCGCCGTGGACTACATGATTGCCGTCGACGGCGACCACGTGGCCAAGGCAGCCGCGGCGAAATCTTCGGAGTTGGACATCGTGGCCACCATCGAGAGCCCCGGCCAGCCCAAGGCGACCATCTACAAGATCCGGCGAGGGGAATTACAAATTACAAATTAGAAATTACAAATTACCCGATACAATCCAGGGCATTTCGCGCATGACACCGTTCTCCGGCATTCCGTTTGTGAAGGCCAGCGCCTGCGGCAACGACTTTCTGCTGATTCAGGGCGAGCACGCCCCGGCAGGCATTGCCGATTTTTCGCGCGCCATCTGCGACCGGCACCAGGGCGTTGGCGCGGACGGCGTGGAATGGCTTTTCCCCGACGAACAGGCCGGCGTGCGTGCCCGGCTGTTCAACGCCGACGGTTCCGAGGCGGAAATCTCTGGCAACGGCACCCGGTGCGTTGCTGCTTACCTGGCCGCAGAGCGAGGCCTGGAGAAAGTAACGGTGCGGACCGGCGCCGGCATCAAGACCTGTGTCCTCAAGGGTCGCAAGGGTGCCGAGTTCGAGTTTGAAACCGCGATGGGCGAGCCACAAGTGGGTGACGAGTTCTCCATCCGGCTGGCTTTTCGCAGCCTCGCCGGAGTTCCCGTATCCATGGGCAACCCGCACTTCGTGGTGTTTGTTGAGGAATTCGCCCCCGGATGGCAGGCCGAAGCCGCCGAGATCGGGCGCCACCATGACTTCAACTATGGAATCAATGTTGAGCTGGTATGCATTCAAGACAAAGGACAGATTGATGTCCGATTCTTCGAGCGTGGCGTTGGTGAAACGCAATCTTCAGGCACGGGATCCTGCGCCGCTGCGGTAGCCTCCATCGCTTCCGGCAAGGCAGCCTCCCCGGTACGGGTGGCGGCCCCCGGGGGCGTGCAGACGGTTCGCTGGGAGGGCGAAGTCTTTCTCACCGGACCGGCGCAGTTACTTTGTCGCGGTGAGTTTTTCCGATAGGATTACGCGCGGGGCAGCGGAACCGATTCCTTGGTCTCGAAAACCACATCCACCAAGCTGAACCTGCGCATCAAGCCGCCCGCGTTGCAACTGGGCGACACCGTAGGCATCGTGGCCCCGGCCAGCCCCATCCAGCGCAACCTGCTCGACGCCGGTTGTGTTTCCCTCTGGCGCCTGGGCTACAAGCCGGTCTTTCTGGACTCCATCTTCGAGCAGGACCTCTACTTTGCGGGAACCGTGAAGCGGCGCGCGCGGGAACTGGAGGAGATGTTCACCCGCGAAGACGTTCGCGCCATCATCTGCGCTCGTGGCGGGTACGGCTGCAACTACTTGCTCGAAGAGCTCGACCTGGCCAAGATTGCGCGGCATCCCAAGATCTTCGTCGGCTATAGCGACGCCACCACGCTGCTCACGCACTTCACCGACCGCGCCAATCTGGTGACCTTCCACGGTCCCATGGTCACCCAAGATTTCGCCGCCTCCGACGGCCTGCACTCGGTGTCGTGGAAGGCGGCCACCAGCGGCAAGGCGAAGTGGGAAGTGGCGGCGGTGCCGGGCTCAGGAGTCGTGCCGCTCGTGGAGGGCAAGGCCGAAGGCATCATGTATGGCGGATGCCTGTCGCTGATTGTGGCGTCCCTCAAGACGCCTTACGAGGTCAAGACCACCGACACCATCCTGTTTCTCGAAGACGTGGCCACCAAGCCTTTCCAGATTGACCGCATGCTCATGCAGCTCAAGATGGCGGGCAAACTGGCGGGAGTGCGCGGCATCGTATTCGGCGAGATGATCGACTGCTTGCAGCATCCCGAGCAGGTCTTCAGCCTGCAGGAAGTGGTGAAGCGCGTTGTGGGTGATCTGCATATTCCCGTCGCCTTCGGGTTGCGCTCGGGGCACGTCACGCAGGGCAACGTCACACTGCCTTTTGGCGTGCGAGCCAGTCTGGAGGTAAAAAAAGAGGTACGGCTTACCATCCTGGAGGCGGCCACCGTGCCGCCGACAAAAGCATGAGTGCGGGCGAGCGCGTCCATCTGATCGGCATCTGCGGAACCGCTATGGCCTCGCTGGCAGGCATGCTCAAGCAGAGCGGATTCACGGTGACGGGCTCCGATGCCGCCGCGTATCCTCCCATGGCCGGTTTCCTGGCGTCGCTTCAGATTCCCATCGCGCAGCCCTACGCCGAAGCCAACCTCACGCCGCGGCCGGACTTCGTCATTGTGGGCAATGCCATCTCGCGCGGCAATTCCGAAC
Organism: Terriglobales bacterium; assembly: GCA_050746065.1. GTDB lineage: Bacteria > Acidobacteriota > Terriglobia > Terriglobales > Acidobacteriaceae > CAZXVY01. Next base: position 4,216 of record JBOGLL010000396.1, read on the forward strand.
TGGAGTACGCTCTTGACCACCGCATTCCGCTGCGCTCACTGCCCCAGACGCTGGCCGATTTCTTTCTGCGCGACCGCGAGCCCATCGTCGTGGCTGGCACGCACGGCAAGACCACCACGACTTCCATGCTGGCCTGGATCTTTCACGTGGCCGCCCGGGAGCCCTCGTTCCTGGTCGGCGGCATCGCCGAAAATTTTTCCTCCAGTTTCGCCTTGGGGAAGGGAAGGCAGTTCATCCTCGAAGGCGATGAGTACGATTCCGCATTCTTCGACAAGGGCCCGAAATTCCTGCATTACATGCCGCATGCCATCATTCTTACGTCCGTGGAGTTCGACCACGCCGACATCTACCCCGATCTTCAGGCCGTAAAGACTGCGTTCCGTCGCCTTGTGAACCTTGTCCCGCGGCGGGGACGCATCGTCGCCTGGGAGGGTGACGCCAACGTGGAAGAATGCGTTGCCGAGGCTTTCTGCCCGGTCGAGCGTTACGGTTTCAGCGACCAGGCGGACTGGCGCGTCGCTGATCTGACCTTTGAGGGTGAGCGCACTACGTGGCGAGTGTTGCGAGGCGGGAAGCCTTGGGCCGAGATGGAGTTCTCATTAGCAGGTGAGTACAACGTGCTCAACGCTACAGCCGCGGCTGCCATGGCGGCAGGCTACGGCATCGCTGCCGATCTCATCGCCCGCGCCCTCGCCTCGTTCAAGAGCGTGAAGCGGCGTCTGGAGGTGAGGGCGGTGGTGAATGGCATCACCATCCTCGACGATTTCGCGCACCATCCTACAGCCATCGCCGGAACGCTGAAGGCGCTGCGCGTGCGCTATCCCAGGGCGCGCCTTTGGGCCGTCTTCGAACCGCGCTCCAACACGCTGCGGCGCAAGCTCTTCGAGCAGGACCTCATCCGCTGCCTGGCCTTGGCCGACCAGGTGGTGATTGCCGATGTTTTTCGTCCGGAGGCCATTCCTGAAGGCCAGCGGCTCTCGGTGGCCGCCGTGGTCGAAGGCATCGTGCGAGCGGGAAAACCCGCGCGCGCTCTGGCTGACGCCGACTCCATCGTTGCTGGGATCGCTCCCGAACTGCGATCCGGGGACGTGGTAGCCATTTTGTCGAATGGCGGCTTCGGTGGAATTTACGAGAAACTTCCTCGACGACTCGAATCCCCGTCCGAGGTGGCGGCGCAAGCGTGATCCGAAAGACTGTCGCCCTGCCGGCGCTGCTCGCGCTGCTGGTTCTACCGGCGCTGGCGTCCCCCACCGTCGACTACACGCTGTCGCTGGCTCAGGCGCGGAACCATGTCTTGAGAGTGCGTGTTCATCTGACGGGTACATCGGCACAGCGCGACCTGCGGCTTCCGGTGTGGAACGCGCTTTACCAGGTGCGTGACTTCGCCCAGTACATACTGCGGGTGAGCGCGAAGGATGGTGCGGGAAGACCTCTACCCGTGCGTAAAGTGGATACATCCACCTGGCGGATCAGCAATGCGGAGGCTGGCGCCGAGGTGGAGTACGACGTGCTCGCAGACCAGCCTGGTCCCTATGGCGCGCACGTCAACGGGACGCATGCGTTCCTTAATCTCGCCTTGGTGCTGATGTATCCCGTGGACGCTCGCGATGCAGCTATGACCGTCACCGTCACGGACCTGCCCAGTGACTGGAAGATCGCCACCGCGTTGCCCGGGATGAAGGGCAACGTCTTTACAGCGCGCAACTACGATCGTCTGGTGGATGGCCCGATGGAGATAGGCCCCTTCGAGGAAACAGCGTTCGAGGAGAGCGGTGCCAGATATCGCATCGTGGTTGACGCCAACCGCGCGGACTACGACCTGACCACGATTGCCGGAACCGTGCGTAAGATCGTCGCCACCGGGGTCTGGTGGATGAACGACCGGCCCTTTACGGAATACCTTTTTCTCTATCACTTTCCGCACGGCCCGGGCGGGGGTGGCATGGAACACGCCTACTCGACCGCCATCGACGTGAGTGCGGACTTTCTCAAGGAACGTCCGCTGAACTTCGCCAGCCTCACGGCGCACGAATTCTTTCACCTGTGGAACGTCAAACGCATCCGGCCCCGGTCGCTCGATCCTGTGGATTACACGCGTGAGAATCCGACCACGGCGCTGTGGTTCGCCGAGGGCGTTACCTCGACGGTTGCCGACCTCTTCCTGTTGCGTGCCCGCTTGATGACAGAGAAGGAGTACCTCGAGGAGCTCACCAACGAGATTCGCACCTTGGAGCTGCGTCCCGCCCATCTGATGCAGTCGGTGGAGGAAGCCAGCCTGGATGCCTGGCTGGAGAAGTATTCGCAATACCGCACCCGTGAACGCAGCATCTCCTACTACAACAAAGGCAGGATCCTGGGAGTCCTGATGGATTTGGAGGTGCGCGAACGGACCCAGGGCCGCAAGAGTTTGCGAGACGTCTTGCAGTGGATGAACCTGAATTACGCCAACCAGGCGAAACATTATCCGGATTCCGACGGTGTGCGTGCCGCGATGGAAGCGGTGGCCGGGACGGACTTCGGCAACTTCTTTCGCGCTTACGTCTCCGGCGTGGACGAACTCGCCTACAACGAAGTATTCCGCACCGTCGGATTACGCCTCGAACGGCGTAAGGTCACGGTGCTGCATCCGGGCTTCACCTCGGTACGCAATTTCGATACGCCTCCGGTGGTCGTGGCCGTGGATCAGGGCAGTGACGCGGAACGGACGGGCTTGGCCGCCGGCGATACGATTCTGACCATCAACGGCAAGCCGGCTGCCGGGGAAGTGGAGGACCATCTAAGGGGCATGGTAGCAGGCGATACTCTGCGCTTGCGGGTAACCGGGCGCAAGGGATCGCGCGAAGTCAAGATCCGCGTCACCGGCCGTGACGAAGAGTCCTTCGCCATCGTGGATCTGCCACAAGTCACGCCGCTACAGCGTGCCCGCCGCAACGCCTGGCTCAACAGCGAAATCGAGCCCTGACCCATGCTGCGGACGCTGCTCTGGGCCGGGTTTTACGTTCTCATGGCGCCCTGCATCGCCATCATAGGATTCCCCTGGACGTTCCTCACCGGAAAAGTGGACCTCCTGTACCGCCTCTGCATGTGGGCCGCGCGGACCGGTGTGCGCATCGCGGGAATCAAGGTGCAAGTCGAAGGGAGAGAGCATTTGCAGCCTGGGCGCAGCTACATCTTTATGTGCAATCACGTTTCGAACATCGATCCGCCGATCGTCGCGCCGCTCATCCCGCCGCGGACTTCCGTGCTGGTCAAGAAGGAAGTGTTTCGAATTCCTGTGCTGTCCCGCGCCATGCGCATGGGATCCTTGGTGCCCGTGGATCGCCGCAACCGCGAGGCCGCCATCGCAAGTCTGAGTGCTGCCGGGGAAGTGCTGCGGTCGGGCATCAGCATGATGATCTTTCCGGAAGGCACACGGTCGCCCGACGGGCGTCTGCTTCCCTTCAAGAAGGGCCCCTTCTACCTGGCTATGGAAACAGGAGTGCCCATCGTGCCCATGACCATCCTGGGCACGTACGACATCATGCCCAAGGGGAGCATTGCGATTCACCCAGGGATTGCCACCGTCATTTTCCACGAGCCGGTTGATCCAGCGGCTTTTCCGTCACGCGAGGCACTGATGGAGGCCGTTCGCCAGAAGATTGCTGAGCCGCTGCCGGCAGAGAAGCGTTGAGCTATTTCCCCCCGCGCAACTGCCGCACCTGCTTCGCCAGGTCCGGCAGTTTGTTGAACACCGCCACCGAGCGCAACCAGTCGCGGTTGTCGATCGCGGGATAACCGCTTACGGTTTTCCCATCTTCCACATCGCTGGGGATGCCGCTCTGCGCGGTGGCTACCGCTCCGTCACCGATGCGGCAGTGGCCGGCCACACCCACCTGTCCGGCGAGGATCACATTCTTCCCGACCTCGGTCGATCCTGCCAAGCCCACCTGGGCGCACAGCAGCGTGTCCGTGCCCACACTCGAGCCGTGACCGACCTGCACCAGGTTGTCCACCTTGGTGCCGCGTGCTACCCGGGTCTCGCCGATGGAGGCGCGGTCTACGCAGGCGTTGGCCTGCACTTCAACCTCGTCCTCCAGCACCGCCGGACCCGACTGCACGATCTTTTGCCAGCGCCCGGAATCATCCTTGGCAAAACCGAAGCCGTCGGCTCCGATCACGGCGCCGTTCTGCAGGACCACGTTGTCACCGATCCGGCAATGCTCCCTTACTACGGCATGCGCGTGCGCAAAGAAGTTCCTGCCGACTTGCGCACCGCGATAAATGACCACGTGAGCAAGCAGCACGCAGTCGTCGCCGAGTGTGACGTCTTCTGCGATGACGACGTAGGGGCCGATGGACGCGTTCTTGCCGATGCGCGCCGAAGGATACACCACCGCCGTCGGATGGACGCCCGGTGCGTAACGCGGCGGCTGATAGAAAAGTTCGATGGCTCGTGCGAAAGCAAGATAAGGGTTCCTCGTGCGCAGCGTGGCAGCGGTCAGGGCAGGGAAACCGTCGGCGACGATCACCGCGGACGCCTGGGTGGTTTTCGCGGCGGAGGCGTACTTGGGATTGGAGACGAAAGTGATCTGGCCCGGCCCTGCCTCTTCGATCCCGGCCACTCCGGTGATCTCGATCTCGGCGTCGCCTTCCAGGCGCGCGCCCAGCGTGGATGCAATCTTCCCCAGTTTCATCGCATGTCTTCCTTTGCCCGGCTGGCGAAATGCGCCTCGATTGTACGGGAAATGAAATGCGCGGAACCTGCTCCCGCCATGAGTTAGACCTGAAGGCTAAGAGCTAAAGGCTAAGAGCTGGTTAGGAGCTAGATTCGCTGAACAGTCCCACTTGTCGCGTATCGGCCGCGGCGGCGCGGCGGCGGGCCTGCTGTCCGCCGATCACGGCCAGCACCAGCATTTCGGTCAGGGCGCTGCGCGGCACAAAGATCCGCTGCGTGTTCGATCGCGTGTCCGGAGGCGTAACCAGAAAGCCCTCGGTGCCTAGGTGGGTCAGGTCGTTGGGCATCAGACCTTCCATCACCTCGTTGTCGCGAAAGCGCATGCGCACCCAAAGGCCTTCGGCGCGCGGGCGGCTGGCGAACGTCTTGCGCGCGGGCAGATTCGGGTCGTCGAATTCGCGCACGAAATAGACGCCCTTAACGTCTGCCAGGTCCACGGTCACCACCTGGCCGCTGGTGTTCAACATTTCCACCTTGCCGTCTACCACGAAAGCGGAGGGATTGACGAAACCGGCAACCGACTCGCGGTCGAGCTTGCGGACGATGACCTTCTTATGAGTGGACGGCATTTCTGTAGCCTCGCCCCTACCCCAACAGACGGTGGTGTTGCTGCGGCGGGCCTACTAATTGTCGCACTTCCTGTGCCAAAAGCGCGGCGCAAACGACCCAGTAGCCAAACCATTAACCATGTGTTATTCTCGGGTGTTTCGTGCTCCCGCGAATCGTCACCTAAGTCTTTTGTACGTAGTCACTTACAGTCGTTTCTGAGGGATTTACTCGCCCTGTTGGGCGGCGCCGCGGGGCCCTATCCAGGGAGTGGGCGCGAAGCACCCTGACCGATGGCGGACTACATCTACACCATGGAAACCCGGCTGACGCCGGACCAGCAGCGCGGCGTCCAACTGGTTCAGGAGGCAGCTCGCGCCCACGAGCTGAATCTCTACCTTACCGGGGGCGCGATTCGCGACATCATTAGCGGGTTCACCATCCGCGACCTCGACTTCACCGTGCAGGGCAGCGCGCTCAAGCTCCAGCGCGACCTGGAAAAAGCCGGCGCGGTGATTGAAAACGCCGCCGAAGACCTGCGCTCCCTCCAGCTTCTGCTGCCCGGGAACGTGCGCGCTGAAATTGCCATGGCTCGTGCCGAGCGCTACGAGAAGCCCGGCAAG